>DASUFX010000318.1:0-26403 GCA_036274355.1 Kofleriaceae bacterium
GCGATGAACGGCGATCAGCTGTCACCGGGGCAGTACGCGGTGAGCACGAGCAACCGCAACTTCGAGGGCCGGCAAGGCCGCGGCGGGCGCACGTTCCTCGCGTCGCCGCAGACCGCTGCCGCCGCTGCGATCACGGGCCGCATCACCGACGTGCGCACGCTCCTGGGAGGTGCCCGATGAACGCGTTCACCACACTCACCGCGCGCGCGGTCGTGCTCGCCGCCGACGATGTCGACACCGATCCGATCATCCCTGCCCGCTTCCTCAAGGGCACGTCGAAGGTCGGGCTCGCGAAGCATCTGTTCGCCGATTGGCGGACGCAGCCGGGCTTCCCGCTGCTCGCCGCCGCTGATGGTACCGACGCGCAGATCCTCGTCACCGGCGTGAACTTCGGTTGCGGCTCGTCGCGCGAGCACGCGCCGTGGGCGCTGATGGATTACGGCTTCCGCGCGATCATCGCGCGGTCGTTCGCCGACATCTTCAAGCAGAACGCGACGAAGAACGGCTTGTTACCCGTCGAGCTGCCGGGTGCCGTGTGCTTGCAGATCGAGCAGCTGGTCAACCGCAATTCCTCGACTCAGCTGCGCATCGACCTCGCCACCCAGCGGGTCACGTTGCCCGACGGGAATGCGTTCCCGTTCGAGATCGATCCGTTCGCGAAGCACTGCCTGACGAACGGCATCGACGAGCTCGGCTACATCCTGTCGTTCTCCGAGCGCATCGCCGCACACGAACAACGATGACGATCGCGATCTACGACACGACGCTGCGCGACGGCACGCAACGCGAGGGTATCTCGCTCGCGTGTTCCGACAAGCTGCGCATTGCCGAGCAACTCGATGCGCTCGGGGTCGCCTTCGTCGAGGGCGGCTGGCCCGGCTCCAATCCGAAGGACGTCGAGCTGTTCCGCCGTGCGCGCGATATCGAGTGGAAGCACGCGACGCTCACCGCGTTCGGTGCGACCCGCCGCGCCGGCATCGCCCCTGAAGACGACGCGAACCTCGCCGCACTGATCGAATCGGGCGCACGCGCCTGCACGATCTTCGGCAAGACGTCGCTGCTCCACGTGCGCGAGGTGCTGCGCACGACGCCCGACGAGAACCTCGCGATGATCGAGGACAGCGTGCGCTACCTCGTCACGCTCGGCCGCCGCGTCATCTACGACGCCGAGCATTTCTTCGACGGTGCCGACGAGGACCACGCGTACGCGCTCTCGACACTGCTGGCGGCGGTCCGTGGTGGCGCGGAAGCCGTCGTGCTGTGCGATACGAACGGCGGCACGCTGCCGTGGCAGATCACGCAGCGCGTGAGCGCGGTTGTCGCCGCGCTGCCCGTCGCCGTCGGCATCCACGCCCACGACGATAGTGGCTGCGGCGTCGCCAACTCGCTTGCCGCCGTGCGCGCTGGCGCGACGCAGGTGCAGGGCACGCTCAACGGTTACGGCGAGCGCTGCGGCAACGCGAACCTCACGACGATCATCCCGGCACTCGAGCTCAAGCTCGGCTACCGCTGCTTGCGTCCCGGTGCGCTCGCCGAGCTCGGCCGTGTCGCGCGGTTCGCCGCCGAGACCGCCAACCTCGCGTTCGACGAGCACGCGCCGTACATGGGCCGCAGCGCGTTCGCGCACAAGGGCGGTGTCCACGTCGCTGCGATCCGGCGCTCGCCGCGCTCGTACGAGCATGTCGATCCGACGCTCGTCGGCAACCGCACCCGGTTCGTCGTCAGCGAGCTGTCGGGCCGCGCCAACGTGCGCGCGATCGCCGAAGCCCACGAAGTCGACGTCACGAGCGACGCCGAGGCGAACGTGCTCGAGACCGTCAAGGAGCGCGAGGCGCGCGGCTTTGCGTTCGAGTCGGCCGAAGCCTCGGTCGCGCTGATGATGCGGCGCGCACAGCCCGACTACACAGCGCCGTTCGAGCTGCTCGACTACAAGATCCTCGCCGGCAAGCAGGAGCCGAGCGCCGACGCAGCGGTCAAAGTCCGCGTACGCGGCGAGCTCGTCCACACTGCCGCCGACGGCAACGGCCCGGTCAGCGCGCTCGACGCGGCGCTGCGCAAGGCACTGATCGCCGCGTTCCCCGAGGTCGAGCACATTCATCTCGAGGACTACAAAGTTCGCATCATCGATGGTCGCGCTGGTACGGCGGCCACCACACGCGTGTTGATCGACCATGGCAACGGGCACGATCGGTGGACCACCGTCGGCGCGTCGCCCAGCATCCTCGAAGCGTCGCGGTTGGCGCTCGTCGATGGCATCGAGCACGGAATCTGGCTCGCACGAGGAAAGGAAGAGAGCGATGAAGGCCACAATCGTCTTGCTGCCGGGTGATGGCATCGGCCCCGAGGTCGTCCACGAGGCGCGCGCCGTACTCGAGGTCATCGCCGCGCGCTACGGCCATTCGTTCTCGTTTGCCGAGCACCTGATCGGCGGCGCCGCGATCGACGCGACCTGCGAAGCCCTTCCCGGTGCGACGCTCGCCGCCTGCGAGCGTGCCGACGCCGTGCTCCTCGGCGCCGTCGGCGGTCCGAAGTGGGACAACCCCAAAGCGAAGGTGCGTCCCGAACAAGGCCTGCTCGCAATTCGCAAAGCGCTCGGCCTCTACGCGAACCTGCGTCCGGTCGGTGTGCACCCTGCCCTCGCCGCGGTGTCGCCGCTCAAGTCCGACCGCATCGAAGGCGTCGACATCCTGTTCATCCGCGAGCTGACCGGCGGCCTCTATTTCGGCTGGCCGCGCTTCCGCGAGGAAATCGGCGACCGCCGCCGCGCCGTCGACACGCTCGAATACACCGAGGACGAGATCCGCCGCGTCGTGCGCCTCGCATTCCGGCTCGCGCGCACGCGCAAGAAGCGCGTCACCTCCGTCGACAAGGCGAACGTGCTCGAGTCGTCTCGCCTCTGGCGCGAAGTCGCGGTCGAGGTCTCTGCCGAGTTCCCCGACGTCGCGCTCGAGCACCAGCTCGTCGATTCATGCGCGATGCGGCTCGTCACGAACGCGCGCTCGTTCGACGTGATCGTCACCGAAAACATGTTCGGCGACATCCTCACCGACGAAGCGGCGGTGCTCGCCGGCTCGCTCGGCCTGCTCCCCAGTGCGTCGCTCGGTGCCGGCACGCGTGGGCTCTACGAGCCGATTCACGGTTCGGCGCCCGACATCGCCGGCAAGGGCATCGCGAATCCGATCGGCACGATCCTCTCGGCCGCGATGCTGCTGCGTCACTCGCTCGGTCTCGCCGAGGAAGCCGACGCCGTCGAGCGCGCAGTGCGCGAAGCGATCGCCGATGGAGCGCGCTGAGCCGACATGCATGCGGGCCCCGCGACGGCGACGCTATCGACCACCGAGATGGGTGACGCGATCCGCGCCGGGCTCGGTGAAGCATCCGCAGCAACACGCGTCGCGCAGTAGAGCAGTTTTTTTTCGCGCGAATTGTTGAGCCGCGACGCCAGCTTTTGATGCGGCGCGCGATCCGTTTCGTTTGAGAAACGTTCACGAAATCTCAGTTCGTCATGGTGGATCACATGACGAGCTCGATCGGTGCGCGCAGCGAAACGTGGATGCGACGCACCACGTTGCTCGCGTGTTTTCTCCACTTCGACTTCTCGTTCATGTTGTGGGTCCTCATCGGCGCGCTGGGGATCCCGCTCGCCGAGGCCGCGCATCTGTCGCCAGCGGAGAAAGGGCTCGTCGTCGCGGTCCCGATCCTCGCCGGCTCGCTCATGCGCATCGTCGTCGGGCTTCTCACCGATCGATTCGGCGGCAAGCGCGTCGGCGTGATGGTGCTCGCGTTCTTGTTCCTACCGCTCGCGCTCGCCTGGCAGCTCGAACCGTCGCTGCCTGCGCTCGTCGTGATCGGCGCGATGCTCGGCGTCGCAGGCGCGTCGTTCGCTGTCGCGCTGCCACTCGCGAGCCGGTGGTTTCCGCCCGAGCGCCAGGGCCTCGCGATGGGCATCGCGGCCGCCGGCAACAGCGGCACCGTCGTCACGAACCTGGTTGCTCCGCGTCTCGTGCTCGCGATCGGGCTTGGCGCGACGTTCGGCGTCGCGATGATCGCGCTCGGGTTTGTTCTCGTCGCATTTAGCTTGCTCGCGTACGAACCGGCCCGCCGCGCTGTGCGGCCGCGGTTCCCGTCGTTCCGCGATGCCGATTTGCGCTGGTTGTGCCTGTTCTACGCGATCACGTTCGGCGGCTACGTCGGGCTGTCGAGCTTCCTGCCGTTGTTCATGCGCGACGCGTATGGCGTGACGCCGATCCACGCCGGCTACATCACGGCCGCGCTCGCGTGCTGCGGCAGCTTCGCGCGACCGATCGGCGGCATCATCGCCGACCGCATCGGCGGTACGCGCATGCTCGCGATCCTGCTGTTCCCGATCGCGGCTGCCTACGGCGTTGCGGCGAGCTTGCCGTCGTTGCCGATGATGATCGGCGTCTTCGCGGTCGCGATGATCTGTCTCGGCCTCGGTAACGGCGCCGTGTTCCAGATCGTGCCGCAGCGCTTTGTCCGCGACCTCGGCGCGGTGACTGGATTGATCGGCGCGATCGGCGGCGTCGGCGGTTTCTTCTTGCCGACGCTGCTCGGCAGCGTGCGCGGCGCGACCGGCTCGTTTGCGGTTGGCTTCTTGGTGCTCGCGACAATCGCTGGTCTCGCCGCGATCTCGCTGCGCGTACTCGTCTCGTCACGTGGCCGCTGGGCACACGCGATGCAACCCGTGGTCGCAACTGAAGGAGTCGCACCATGAGAGCTCTCGTCACCACACTCGTTCTGCTAGCTGCCACGAACGCCGACGCTGACGTCGTCGCAAAGCCCGCGCCGTTCTCGCTCGGCTGGAGTCTGCGCCCCGCCGGCCCGGTCAACGTCGTCCGCTCGGATACCGCGATCGGTCTCTTCGACGACGGCGGCGCATCGGGCAGCACGGTCGCATCGACGTTCCTTGTCGCCTACAAGGTGTCACCCGAGCTATCGCCGCTGTTGCGCTTTGCCGTGATCCACAACGATCCGGCCACTGGTGGCACTGCAACCGCCATGTCAAACCCGCTGGTCGGTGCAATGTGGGCACCGCCGATCGTCGAGGCGCCGTACAAGCTCGCGTTCTTTGGCGGGCTCGCACTGCCGCTCGGCGAAGGTGGCGGCAACGCCGCAAATCCGACGATGACGAGCACGGTGCGTTCAGCAATCGCTGCGCGCTCGAGCATGGATAACGCAATGTTTGCGATCAACGACCTGACGCCGATCGTCGGGATCGATGCCGCCTATGTCGCGAACGGCCTGACGCTCCAGCTCGAAGCGACGGTCTTCGAGCTGTTCCGCGTGCGGGGCGAAGACGTGCAGCCCGACGCGTACAAGACGAACTTCACGTCTGGCGCGCAGGCAGCCTACTTCGTGTTCGACTGGCTCTCGGCGGGAGCCGAGCTGCGTTACCAGCGCTGGCTCTCGACGCCGGCCGCGGTCGAGATGGCGCCCGCAACCCGCGACACGGTGTCGGCGGCAGTCGGCGTGCGCGGACACTTCGCAGTCGGCGGTCCGCGGTGGCTGCGGCCGGGCGTGTCGTACGCGCGTGGCCTCGACGATCCGATGACCGGCCGCAACTACCAGATCGTGCAGATCGACGTTCCCTTTGCGTTCTGAGGAGTCCAGATGAAGTCAGGCAAGGCGTATCTGATCGGTGCTGGCCCAGGTGATCCCAAACTACTCACGCTCCGCGCCGCCGAGGTGCTGCGCCAGGCCGATGTCGTGCTCGTCGACGACCTCGTGCATCCCGACGTGCTCTCTCACGCACGCACCGCGCGCATCATCCGTGTCGGCAAGCGCTCGCAACGGCGTGCGTTCCCGCAAGAGCTCGCGACGAACATCCTGATCGCGTACGTGCGCGGCGGCGCGATCGTCGCCCGCGTGAAGGGCGGCGATCCGATGCTGTTCGGCCGCGGCGGCGAGGAAGCGCTCGCG
Source organism: Kofleriaceae bacterium (assembly GCA_036274355.1). Classification (GTDB taxonomy): domain Bacteria; phylum Myxococcota_A; class Polyangia; order Haliangiales; family Haliangiaceae; genus JABFXX01. The sequence continues at coordinate 5,941 of DASUFX010000318.1, forward strand.
CTCGCAGAAGCGGGGTTGCCGTTCGAGATTGTTCCCGGCGTGACAGCCGCACTCGGAGCGGCCGCCTATGCGGGGATTCCGCTCACGCACCGCGGTACCGCGTCGAGTGTCGCGTTCGTCGCTGGTCACCGCGAAGGAGATCAGCCGGCGCGGCTCGATGTCGAGGCGGACACGATTGTCGTCTACATGTGCCAGCGCACGATTCACGCGATCGCGCGCGAGCTGATCGCCGCTGGCCGGTCGCCGATGACATGTATCGCGCTCGTACGTGGCGCGAGCTGGCAGTCGCAGGAGCTCTACACCGGCTACCTCGGCGAAGCGGCCGCTCTCGAGGACGACTGGTACGCCGTGCTCGATCCCGAACCGCCGACGGTCGCCATCATCGGCGCCGTTGCCAGCTATGCGGATCAGATGCAGTGGTTCGGCCGGCGTGCGACGCCGCTCGCGATGTTGATGGCTTCGCCGCTGCGTTACGCGGCGGGAGGTCGCTGATGAGCCGTCTCGTCGTCATCGGCAACGGCATGGTCAGCCATCGCTTCTGCGAGAAGCTCGTCGAGTACGGGCTGATCGCGCACCACGAGATCGTGGTGTTCGGCGAGGAGCCGCGCCCTGCGTACGATCGCGTGCACCTCACCGAGTACTTCGGCCACCGATCCGCAGATCAGCTCCGACTCGGCTCGCAAGCCTGGTATGCGGAAAACCACATCGCGCTGCGCGTCGGCATCCGGATCGCGCGCATCGAGCGCGAGTGCCGCGTCGTCGTCACCGAGGCGGGCGAACGGATCGCGTACGACACGCTCGTGCTCGCCACCGGCTCGGCGCCGTTCGTACCCGCGATCCCCGGCGTCGATAAGGCAGGCGCGTTCGTCTACCGCACGATCGACGATCTCGACGCGATCCAAGGCTGGGCGTCGCGCGCACAACGCGCCGCCGTGATCGGCGGTGGTCTGCTCGGCCTCGAAGCAGCCCGCGCTCTCGTCGAAGTCGGCATCGACACGCACGTGCTCGAGGTCGCGCCGCGCTTGATGCCGAGGCAGCTCGACAATGCTGGCGCCGCGCTCCTCGCCCGCAGCATTCAGCGGCTCGGCGTCACGCTGCACCTCGGCACGCAGGTCACCGAGATCGGCGGTGATGATGCCGTGCGCTGGGTCCAGCTCCCCGATCGGCGACTCCATCTCGACATGGTGATCATCTCCGCGGGCATCCGGCCGCGTGACGAGCTCGCTCGCGAGGCAGGCATCGTGTGCGGCGACCGCGGCGGCGTGATCGTCGACAAGCACATGTGCACCAGCGATCGCCACGTCTTCGCGATCGGCGAGGTCGCACTCCATCGCGGCACGGCCTACGGGCTCGTCGGCCCGGGCTACGAGATGGCCGACGTGCTCGCGAAACGCATCGCCGGCCACGACGCTGCCTTCACCGGCGGCGACCAGTCGGCAAAGCTCAAGCTGCTCGGCACCGATGTCGCGAGCTTCGGCAATCCGTTCGCCGACGATCCTGGAACCCGTGCGATCGCGTTCGAGGATCAGCTGCGCGGTGTCTATCAGAAGCTGATCGTCACCCGCGACGGCATGCGCCTCGTCGGCGGCATCCTCGTCGGCGATACGTCCGAGTACGGCCGCTTGCTGCACCTCACCCGCGCAAAGCAGGCGTTGAACGGCGAGGTGCCGCTGTTCTCGCGCGGCACGGCACCGAGCGGCGAGCTGCCCGACGATGTCCAGGTCTGCTCGTGCAACAACGTCAGCGCGTGCACGATCCGCGAACGCGCGCGCGCCGGCGACACGATCGGCGAGATCAAAGCATGCACGAAAGCGGGCACCGGCTGCGGCGGTTGCCTGCCGCTCGTCGCCGAGCTAGTGCAAGTCGAGCTTGCCCGCAGCGGCCGCGCGACGAAGCGCGTGCTGTGCCAGCACTTCGCGCACACGCGCCAGGAGCTATTCGAGATCGTCGCCGCGACGCAGATCCGCACGTTCGAGGAGCTGTTGCGCGCGCACGGCACCGGTACTGGTTGCGAGATCTGCAAGCCGACCGTCGCATCGATCCTCGCAAGCATCCACAACGAGCCGATCCTCGACGAGCCACACAGGCCGCTCCAGGATTCGAACGATCGCTACCTGGCGAACATCCAGAAGAACGGCACGTACTCGATCGTGCCGCGCATGCCCGCCGGCGAGGTCACGCCCGAGCAGCTGATCGCGCTCGGCAACGTCGCGATCAAGTACGGGCTGTACACGAAGATCACCGGAGGCCAACGCGTCGACCTGTTCGGTGCGCGCGTCGACCAGCTGCCTGGGATCTGGGAAGAGCTGATCGCGGCGGGCTTCGAAAGCGGTCACGCGTACGGCAAGGCGATGCGCACGGTGAAGAGCTGCGTCGGCTCGACGTGGTGTCGCTACGGCGTGCAGGACTCGACAGCGTTCGCGATTCGCATCGAACATCGCTACAAGGGCATCCGCGCGCCACACAAGCTGAAGAGCGCCGTGAGCGGCTGCGTCCGCGAATGCGCGGAGGCGCAGGGCAAGGACTTCGGCCTGATCGCGACCGAACGTGGCTGGAACGTCTACGTGTGCGGCAACGGCGGTGCAAAGCCACGCCACGCAGACCTGCTCGCGAGCGACATCGACGAGGACACCGCGATTCGTTACCTCGATCGCTTCCTCATGTTCTACATCCGCACAGCAGATCGGCTGACCCGCACGTCGGTGTGGCTCGACAAGCTGCCCGGCGGCATCGAGCACCTGCGCGATGTCGTCGTCCACGATTCGCTCGGCATCGCCGGCGAGCTCGAGCGCCAGCTGCAGCACCTCGTCGACACCTACGAGTGCGAGTGGGCCGGCGTCGTACGTGATTCGGCGAAGCGCGCGCAGTTCCATGAGACCAGGGCGACGGTGAGGCTGCCGGTTGTCGATCATCCGCTCGGGCGCCAGTTCGTGCGCGTCGCGTCGCTGCGCGATGTCCCCGCGGAAGGCGGGATCGCGATCCAGTACGGCCACGCGCAGGTTGCGGTGTTCCGCGCCGGCGGCGAGCTGTACGCGACGCAGAACAGTTGCCCGCACACGCAGGCGTCAGTGCTCGCGCGCGGCATCGTCGGAGACGACTGTGGTGCGCCGAAGGTCGCGTGCCCGCTGCACAAGCGCACGTTCGATCTGCGCTCTGGCGCCTGCCTCTCGCAGGATGCGCCACCGATCCGGACATTCCCGATCCGCGTCGACGGCGACGACATCCTCGTCGAGCTGCCACCTCCCGATGCGCTGGCGGCGTGTGCTGGCGAGAAGGCCCTCGCGAGCTGATGTTGCGCCTGCCTCTGCTCGATCAGTACCTCCGCGAGCAGCACGACCTCACCGCGGTCGAACGATTCTCGCGAGCCCACGACACGGCACTCGATGGCGACCGCTACCGCGAGCTGATGCCCGCGACACCTCCCGGTGACGGTCAGCAGTACGCATTCGAGGTCGATCTCGACGCCTGCTCCGGCTGCAAGGCGTGCGTCACCGCATGCCATAACCTGAACGGCCTCGACGAGGGCGAGACCTGGCGCGCGGTCGGACTTCTTCATGGCGGCACCGCCGCGGCGCCGGTCAAGCAAGTCGTGACGTCGGCGTGTCATCACTGCCTCGATCCGGCGTGCATGAACGGCTGCCCGGTGCGCGCGTACGAAAAGGATCCGGTCACCGGCATCGTCAAACACCTCGATGATCAGTGCATCGGCTGCCAGTACTGCACGTTCACCTGCCCGTACGAGGTCCCGCAGTACAACGCGAAACGCGGCATCGTGCGCAAGTGCGACATGTGCAGCGATCGCCTCGCTGCGGATGAAGCACCGGCGTGCGTGCAGTCATGCCCGAACGAAGCGATCGCGATCCGCGTTATCGATCAGCGCCAGGCGCTCGACGACGCACAAGGCGACGCGTTTCTGCCCGGCACACCGTCGCCCGCGATCACGGTACCGACGACGATCTACCGGACCGCACAGCCACCGCCGCGGAACTTGTTACCCGCCGATTTCTACAGCGTCGCGCCGTCGCATCACCACGTGCCGCTCGTCGTGATGCTCGTGCTCACGCAGCTGTCAGTCGGCGCGTTCGTCATCGACGCCGTAGTCACTCGCTTCATCGCGCCCCACGTGTTGCAACCGATCCACGCGCTCGCCGCGCTGGTGGTGGGCCTCGCCGCCCTCGCCGCCAGCGTGTTCCATCTCGGCCGGCCGCTCTACGCGTTCCGCGCGGTACTTGGCCTCGGCACGTCGTGGATGAGCCGCGAAATCGTCGCGTTCGGCGCGTTTGCAATGCTGGCAATGAGCTACGCCGCCTTGTCCCTGACCGGTGCTGCACCGGTCGCCCTGCAAACGGCACTTGGCGGTGCCGTGGCCGCGATCGGGGTCATCGGCATCTTGTGCTCGGCGCTCATCTATCACGTCACGCGCAAAGCCTGGTGGACCGTATCGATCACGGGCTTCAAGTTCTTCATGACCGCCGCACTGCTCGGGCTCGCCAGCACGATCGTGACGCTGTCCTCATCGCACACGGGCGGCGATCTCGCGCCAAGGCTGTCGCGCCTCGTCGTCCTCGTCAGCATCGTCAAGCTTCTCGGCGAGCTCGTCGTGCTCGTGCACCTGCGCGACAAGCGCTACACGGAGCTCAAGCGCAGCGCCGTGCTGCTCGTCCGCGATCTGCGCCGGTGGTCGATCCCGCGCGTCGCCGCGCTGATCGCCGGCGGCATCTTGCTGCCACTCGCCGGCGAGCCAACGCTCGTACCCGCGATCGCGAGCTTCGTCCTGCTCGTGATCGGCGAGCTGCTCGAACGCACGCTGTTCTTCGCGGCGGCGAGCGCGCCCGGCATGCCGAAGGGAGTGCGATGAAGTCGCTGCGTCATCTGCTCTATCAACGCGACGGCGCGCTCACACACGATCTTGCCCGCGTCCCCGCGGGCTTCGGCATCGGTCAGGTACCTGTGCGGCTCCAGCCCGATTCGGTCACGAGCATGATCTGCGGCTTTTGCTCGACGGGCTGCTCGCTCGACATCCACATCCGCGACGGCCGCGCAGTCAACATCACGCCGACCGCCGACTACTCGGTCAACACAGGCGCAGCGTGCCCGAAGGGCTGGGATGCGCTCTCGCCACTCGGCGCCACCGATCGCGCGACGACCCCGCTGCTCCGCTCGGCCGCCGGCAACCTCGAGCCCGTGTCCTGGCCAACCGCGATCGACGCGTTCGTCACCCGCATGACAGCGATCAAGGCGAAGTACGGCGGCGAGGCGCTCGCATTCCTCGGCACCGGCCAGATGCCGAGCGAGGAGCTCGCGCTGCTCGGCGCACTCGCGAAGTTCGGCATCGGCATGGTGCACGGCGACGGCAATACCCGGCAGTGCATGGCGACCGCGGTCGTCGCGTACAAGCAAGCGTTCGGCTTCGACGCGCCGCCGTACACGTATGCCGATTTCGAAGAATCGGACGTGCTGGTGTTCGTCGGTGCGAACCCGTGCGTCGCGCACCCGATCATGTGGGCTCGCGTCTGCAAGAACCCGCACGATCCGACGATCATCGTCGTCGATCCGCGGCGCACCGAGACGGCGATGGCCGCGACGCTTCATTTGCCGCTGCGACCGAAGTCGGATCTCGTGCTGCTCTACGCGATCGCGAACGTGCTCGTGCAGCGCGACTGGATCGATCGCGCATTCGTCGACGCACACACGAACGGCTTTGCCGAGCTCGCGACACATGTCGCTCCGTACACGCTCGATCGCGCGAGCGAGGCCACCGGGCTGCCGCCGGAAGCGATCGAGCAAGTCGCCGCGCACATCCACTGCGGCAAGCGTGTTTCGTTTTGGTGGACGATGGGCGTCAACCAGAGTCACGAGGGCGTGCGCGTCGCGCAAGCACTGATCAACCTCGCGCTGCTCACCGGCAACATCGGTCGCCCGGGCACCGGCGCGAATTCGATCACTGGCCAATGCAACGCGATGGGCTCACGCCTGTTCGCGAACACGACGAACCTCCTCGGCGGTCACGACTTCACACGCGCCGACCACCGCGACAAGGTCGCCGGCATTCTCGGCATCGACAGCGCCGCGATCTCGACGAAGAACAGCCTCGCCTACGATCAGATTCTCGAAGCGATCAACCGCGGCAAGATCCGCGCGCTGTGGATCGTCGCGACGAACTCGGCGCATTCGTGGATCAACCAGAGCGATGCCGTCGACGTGCTACGCCGACTCGACCTGCTCGTCGTCCAGGACATGTACGCGACGACCGAGACTGCACGCTGCGCGCATCTCGTGCTGCCGGCCGCGGGCTGGGGCGAGAAGGAGGGGACATTCATCAATTCGGAACGGCGCCTCGGCCTGATCAAGCGCGTCGCGCATGCCCCCGGCCACGCGCTCGCCGACTTCTACATCTTCAAGCTGATCGCTGAAGCCTGGGGTTGTGGCGATATGTTCGAGCGCTGGTCGTCGCCCGAAGCGGTGTTCAGACTGCTCGCCGAAGTCACGCGCGGTCAGCCCTGCGACATCACCGGCATCACCGGTTACGACGACATCGAGCGTCTGCGCGGCGTGCAATGGCCGGCGCCTGCTGGCGAATCGATCGCGCCGGGCAGCGAGCGCCGGTTGTTCGCTGACGGCCGGTTCTGTCATCCCGACGGCAAGGCGCGGTTCGTCGTCGGCGAGCCACAAGCGCCGCCCGAGCAGCCCGACGCGACGTATCCATTCACGCTGCTCACCGGTCGCGGCAGCTCGAGTCAGTGGCACACGCTCACGCGCACCGGCAAGTCACCCGTGCTCGAGAAGCTCGGCACGAGCACGCCGTACGTCGAGCTCAGTCCCGTCGACGCAGCGGCGCTACGCATCTCACCGGGCCAGCTCGTCGTGATCGAGTCGCGACGCGGTCGCATGCCTGCGCGCGCATTCGTCACGCACGGCGTGCAGCCGAAGCACGTGTTCGTGCCGATGCACTACGCACGCACGAACCAGCTCACGTTTCCCGCGTTCGATCCGGAGTCGCGCCAGCCCGCATACAAGTCGTGCGCGGTCGCGGTGCGCGCAATTCGCGAAGGCGAGCGCGTCGAAGATCTGTAGGTAGATTCGTTCGTGAGCTGCATTGCGCTCGCTGCGCCGTGCGTTGCGTTGTCAGGAGCAAACGCACTCGGGCAGCATCCCGCGGCGTACACTCGGTACCGTGTCGGGACTCGGTCGCGAGCTCTTGAGATCGCTGGCCGGCACCGGAATCGTGCCGCGGCTGGTGGCCGAGCACCCGCGCTCCGAGTGGAGATTGGGTGTGATGACGGTCGCGGTCACCGCGCGTGGCGCGGAGCTCCACTATGCACGCGAGCGAGTGGGCGTAGCGAAGGCGGAGGCCGCTGACATTGTCGATGCCATGCGCCGCGCGCGCGAGCGACTGGAGGAGCGCTCGCTCGCTCCCGACGTACTGTTGCCAAAGCTCGCGGCGGCCTACGCAGCGGTCCTCGCGCGACGAGGCGCACGGCCCGGCGAACGGGTGCCGCTCGTCGACGTCCGTGGCGAGCTGTCGACGACGCGCGCGCAGTTCGCGTGGGACGTCGCCCGGCTCGCGCGCGACAAACGCCTGGTCGTCGATGGCTGCCGTATTGATTTCGGGATTGCGACCGGGCCGCGAATTGCTCGTTCGCAAACCGTGTGGCTCGAGAACGACGCCGGTGGTGGCGCGTTCTTCGCGACGTTGCGACTGATACCGGAGGCTCCGCATGATCAGACCACCGAAACTGCCGACCGACCCCGATCGCAAGCTCGCGCGCCGGATCCTGGCGCAGATGGGCGAGAACGGAAAACCGCCCGAGCTCGGAATCTCACACGTGAACGTGGGAAACGAGTCGTACCTGCAGGTGATCGACGCCGCGTACGTCGGTGATCTGATCGGCGTCGTCGAGGGGTCGAGCTTCAAGATCGTGCAGGGCACGTACGGTGCCGGCAAGACGCACTTCCTCTATTGCGTCCGCGACCTGGCGTGGCGACGCGGTTTGCTCGCGGCGTTCGTGACCATCTCGCCGAAGGAGTGTCCGTTCAACCGACCGCTGGCGATCTACAAGGCCATCGCGAATAGCATCGAGCTACCGCGAGGCACGGGCGGCGAGATCACGCGTGGCGTCGACGACGTGATCCGCGCGAACCTCGAGGCCCGGATCGCTGAGGAGGGTCGCGATGCGACGCGCGCCTGGCTCGACAAGCAACTCGCACGGGCACAGATCACACGCCACTCGTTCCGTGACGCCGTGGTTGGATTCTCGCGCGCCGTGCTCGACAACGACGAGCCCACCGCTCGCTTGCTCGGGGCCTGGCTACGCGGCGAGGACGTTTCGGTCTCCGAGGTCAAGGCGGCTGGAGTCTTCGAGCTCCCGTCCAACGAAAATGGATTCGGCATGGTGCGGTCGCTCGTCCAGCTGGTTCATCAGCTCGGCTACGAAGGGACCGTCGTGCTGCTCGACGAGGCCGAGCGCCGGCTCTCGGTCGATGGCAAGCCGACCAAGACGATGGCAGAGACCATGGATCACCTGCGCGAGCTGGTCGATCTGTGCGGACGCTCGGAGCTACCGCGCACGCTCGTGCTGTATGCGGTGACGCCGGCGTTCACGGCCGACGTGCTTCCGCAATATCCAGCGCTGCAGCAGCGGCTCGGCGCGCCGATCCAGTTTCTCAGCACGACGAATCCGAAGGCTCCGGTGATCGATCTCGAGGCGCTCGATCTCGAGCCACGCAAGCTGCTTGTCGAGCTCGGGCGGCGCCTCGTCGTCGTCGCCAAGCGCGCCTACGAGTGGTCGCCCAACGACAAGCTCGTGGAGCGCAACCTCGACCTGCTTGCATCGATCGTTGCCGAAGAACAGCTCGAGGTCGGTCACCGACGCTTCTTCGTGAAGCTCTGCATCCGGCTACTCGATCAGCAACGGATCGGCGGCGAGAAGAAGCTCGACGACGACCATATCCAGGCACTCGTGCGCGACGAACAGGCGCTCCAGCTCGAGGAAGCGCGCCCGGACGAGTACGGCGAGTTCCTCGGGATCACATTTCGCAAGAAGAAGGACTGAGGCGTCAGTTGCAGTCGCTGCAGCTCGGGCTCTCACCTGGTTCGCAGACACCGTTCCCGCAGATCGGCGCACACGCGCTCCCGATCAGCTCGCAACAATCGCTCGCACACGCTGCGTGGGTCTCGCCTGCTTCGCAGTAACCGTTGCCACAGACCGGAACGCAGTTACTACCCGAACCCGTGTCGCAGCAGTCACTCGCACACGACGCATAGCTCTCGCCGAATTCGCAGTAGCCGTTACCGCACATCGCGCTGCCCGATCCGGAGCCACTGCCCGAGCCAGATCCGCTGCCCGAGCCAGATCCACTGCCCGAGCCCGAGCCGCTGCCCGAGCCAGATCCACTGCCCCAACCGCTGCCCGAGCCAGATCCACTGCCCCAGCCGCTGCCCGAGCCCGAGCCGCTGCCCCAGCCCGAGCCACTGCCACTGCCCGAGCCGGACCCACTGCCCGAACCGCTTCCCGAGCCATGCCCCGAGCCACTGCCCGAGCCGGGATCTTTCGGCGGTGGACGCGGCGGCGGCTGAGTCGGCTGCTTGACCCACGACCAACACGAGAACGGGTCCTCGCATGACCAGCAGCCGTTGCGCACCGCCGCGATGCGATGACCGCTGCACGTCGGTGGTTCTTGCGTGCAGCGAAGCGGCGAGCCGTCGTTGCACGTGCGCGGGAAGCCGAGCGGTCCGCACGTCTGCTCGTCGGCGCACGTCCAGCAGCCTTGCTGGATCGCGAGCACCGTGCCGGCCGGGCACGACGGAGCCCACCATCCGCACGACATCGGCGAGCCGTCGTCGCAGTAGCCTGCACCGCCGTGCGCAGCGCGATCCGCCGACTCGTCGGTCGCAAGGTCGTTTGGCAACGCATTCGCGAACATCACGGTGTTCATGAACGAATCGAGGTGAAGCGCGGGCGCTCGGCGCGGCGGCACGAAGCGAGCGGCGGCGGGCGCAACACTTTCGCTGCGTGACGACGCTGCGACCATCACCGGTGTCGGCACATCATCCACCGCCGGTGCAGCAACGACTCGCTCGCGATACTCGACGACCGCTTGGGCGACCGGCCGTTCGACGATGCGCGTGATCGTACCGGTCGTACCTGGCAGCACCGATACAGCAGCTGTGACGAGCATCGTCGCGCCGACGACGGCGACTGCCGCACCGCGCTTGCGCGACGGTCGTATAGCGGCCGCGAGCGCCGCGAGGAGCTCGGCCATCGACGGGTAGCGATCATCCGGGTGCACTGCGAGCCCGCGCTCGATCACGCGGTGCACGGCGCGGAGCGCCGCTGCGCCATCGAGTGCTTCGCGCAGCGCGACGCAGAACGAGTATTGATCCGAGCGCGCGTCCGTCACCGCGCCCGCGCGTTGTTCCGGTGCCATGTACGCCGGCGTACCGACGATCGCACGCGACGTGCTTGCACCGATGATGCGCGCGAGCCCGAAGTCGGTGACGCGTACGCGGCCGTCGTGATCGACGAGCACGTTGTCGGGCTTGAAATCGAGGTGCACGAGCCCCGCGCGATGTACGTATGCGAGGCCTTCGCCCGCGGCGAGAAACAGCGTGACGATCGCGCGCCAATCGCGCGGCTGTTCGGTGACCCACGCGCGTAGCGTCGAGCCAGCGACGAGCTCCATGCACACGTAGAGCTGACCGTTCGCGATGCCGGCGTCGTGGACAGCCGCGATGTTCGGATGCTGCAGGCGCGCCATCGCTTGCGCTTCGGCGAGCAAGCTTCCGCCTTCGAGCAAGTCGGGCCGCAAGAGCTTCAGAGCGACGCGGCGAGCGAGCGTGGTGTCCTGCGCTTCGTAGACAACGCCCATGCCGCCGACGCCGATGACGCGCACGATCTCGTAGCGCGCGATCGATTCGCCCGGACGCGGCAGGCCATGCGCGAGCGAGCCGGGTCGCGCGCTACCGATCGCCGACAGTCCGCGGCCGAGATTCGCGACGAGCCGGCGGCACGCCGGGCACTCGTCGAGGTGCACTTCGAGGCGCTCTGCCGCAGCTGGGTCCGCCGCGCCGGCGAGCAGCGCCGCGATCGTGTTGGTTCGTGCACAACTCTGCATCGGAGCGGGCATGCGCGATTCAGATTTCGCGCCAAGCAGCGGACGTGACGTTCTCAGCGGTTTGCGCCGGTCAGCCATCAGTTTTTCGAGGCTGCGGCCGCAGGATCTCCCGCAGAGTGACATCGGCCATGCTGACGAGCATTCGAAAGATGCTGTCTAGCTCTGTCTCGCCGATGCCCAGTGCAAGCCGCATCTGTTCCCGGGTCCGCGCGATCAGGGTCTCGCGGGTCTGCTTGAGCTGACGCGCAGCGGTTGCACGATGCACGTGATAGATCGCGGCGATCTGGTCGATGCTGAGCCCGTCGATGACGGAGTGGCGCAACAGGTTGCGCTCGCGCGGTGTCAGCGTCGTGACGGCCTCGCGAAACGCGGCCCGAAATTGCGCGCCGTAGTGTTGCTGCAGATACGCGAGCTGCGGATCGGGAACACCCGGTGCGAGCTGATCGAGGTGCTCGTCATCGAGCGGTTGGTTGCGGCCGTCGTGCGCCGCTTGTCGCATGCCGAGTCGCGCCGCACACACGCGCAACCAGATCGCGAGTGGCGCGCGGCCGTCGTATGCGGCGATGCCGGGTGCACCATCGCGCGCGACCAGCATCTGCTCGCGCAGCATCTGGATGAGCTCGCGGCGCGCATCGTCGCTCTGCGCGATCTTGGTCAGCCCGCGCATCACGATCGGCAGCGTCTCGTCCTCGAGCGTCGCGAGCGCGGCTCGATCACCACGCGCACAACCGCACGCGAGATAGAGATCCTCGACGTGACGACGCTCGAGCTCGGCGCCCGGCTCGCTCGTCGCGATGCGCTCGCCGGCGAACGTCATCAACGCGGTCTCGTCGACGGCGAGTTGCGGATGTGCCGCTCGCGCGCGTTGCCATGCCGCGGTGACATGCGGAACGAGCACATCGAGCGATGCAGGGCGATGCAGGGCGGCGAGAGCCGTCCAGAATGCGCGCACTGCGTCGCTCGACACCATCGTCGACGGATGTACCACGGCGGCGATCACGGACCGCTCTAGTCGCCCGAACCCGATCCGGATCCACCGCCCGAGCCCGAGCCACTGCCAGAGCCGGAGCCCGAGCCACTGCCAGACCCCGAGCCCGAGCCACTGCCAGAGCCCGAGCCACCGCCGCAACCGGAGCCCGATCCGCTGCCCCAACCAGAGCCGGAGCCGCTGCCCGAACCCGAGCCGGAGCCACTGCCCCAACCAGAGCCAGAGCCACTGCCCGAACCGGATCCCCAACCCGAGCCACTGCCCGAACCAGAGCCGGAGCCACTGCCCCAACCAGAGCCGGAGCCACTGCCCCAACCAGAGCCGGAACCACTGCCCCAGCCAGAGCCGGAGCCACAACCCGAGCCGTCCGAGCCACCCGAGCCGTCATCACCCGACGACAGCGACGTGGCGCTCGGTCCGCTGACGTCTGGTTCATCGACACAGGCGACGAAGCCGGCGACGAGCGCAGCAACAAACATGACGAGGACGCGCATAAACGATCTCCTGTGAAGTCACTGGAGATAGGCAGCGACCCGCGAAAAGTCGCGCACGCGCGCGCGGCGTCGCGTTTTCCTATGGCCGTCCGCGACGTTGCCCGCGACCGCGCGAAGGGCCCCCGCCCGGCCGATGCGCCCCGTGCGAGTGCGCCCCGTGCGGGTGCGATCGATGCTGCGGCTGTTGCGGTCGTTGCTGCGGCTGCTTCGGCCGTTGCTGCGGCTGATGCTGCTGCGGCTGTTGCGATCGCTGCTCTTTCGGCAACAGCGGCGCGATCTCCTGTGGCGTGAGCTGGCGCCAGCGGCCGAGCGGTAGCTCACCCAGCTTGATGTGCATGATGCGCACGCGCTGTAGCGCCTCGACGGTGTAGCCGAGGGCTTCGCACATGCGACGTATCTGCCGGTTGAGCCCCTGCGTCAGCGTGATCTTGAAGACCTTCGCGCCGAGCCGCTGCACCCTGCACGGCTTCGTCGTCGCGTCGGACAGCCGCACGCCGGCCGCCATCTTGTCGACGAAGTCTTGCTCGAACGCACGATCGACCGCGACGACGTATTCCTTCTCGTGGTTGTGCTCGGCGCGCAGCACTTCGTTGACGATGTCGCCGTCGTTCGTGAGCAGGATCAGGCCCTCGGAGTCTTTATCGAGGCGACCGATCGGGAACACGCGCTCGGTGTGGTTGACGAAGTCGACGATGTTGCCGGCGACGTGGCGCTCGGTCGTGCACGTGATGCCGACCGGCTTGTTGAGCGCGATGTAGACCGGCTTGACCTTCTTGCGGGCCTGGCCAACGCGATCGCCGTCGAGCCGAACCTCGTCGGTCTCCGAGACTTGCGTACCGACGACGGCGGGCTTGCCGTTGACGGTGACGCGACCTTCGGCAATTAGCTCGTCGGCCTCGCGCCGCGAGCATGCGCCGCTCTCGCTCAGGAACTTGTTGAGACGCACTTCGAGCATCGACCCTACCTCAGGGTGCGCTACCTTGTGCTGCCTGCCGTGCGCCTGCTGCTGATCACGCCGCCAATGACCCAGCTCAATACGCCGTACCCCGCAACGGCGTACCTGATGGGTTTTCTGCGCCAGCACGCGGCGGAGCTCGATCTCGAGCTCGCACAGGCCGACGCCTCGATCGAGCTGTTCTTGCGCGTGTTCAGCCGCGCCGGCATCCAGCGCATCCTCGACGAGCTGACCGCGCGCGCTGCCGACACCGATGAGGAAATGCCGCCATCGATCGCGCATTTCCTCGAGCACGGCGCCGCGTACGTCGCCACCGTCGATTCGGTCGTGCGCTTCTTGCAGGGCAGCGATCCGGGGTTCGCGCTTCGCGTCGTCGGCCGCGAGCTGTTGCCCGAGGGCCCGCGCTTCGCGTCGACCGATCAGGGGCCGGGCGAAAGCGACGACGATCCGCTGAGCTGGGCGTTCGGCGGCCTCGGCATCGCCGATCGGGCGAAGTACCTCGCGAGCCTCTACATCGACGATCTCGCCGACGTGATCCGCGATGGCATCGCACCTGATTTCGAGCTCGCGCGCTACGCCGAGCGGCTCGCGGCCAGCGCGCCAACATTCGATGCACTCGGCGAGGCGCTCGAGGGCGAGCCGACGCTCGTCGACACGATGCTCGACGAGCTGACCGCCGAGCTCCACGCACGCCATCGCCCCGACGTCGTCGGGCTGAGCGTGCCGTTTCCCGGCAACGTCTACGGTGCGCTGCGCATCGCGCGACGAATGAAGGCGCTCGCGCCCGCGACGCGCGTGATCCTCGGCGGCGGTTACGTCAACACCGAGCTGCGCGAGCTGTCGGATCCGCGCGTGTTCGAGTACGTCGACTTCATCACGCTCGACGACGGCGAGTCGCCGATGCGCGCGCTCCTCGATCATCTGCGCGATCCGGCCAAGCCGCTGTTTCGCACGTTCGTGCGCGACGGCGGCGCGGTGCGCTTGGTCAGCGACGGCGAGCATCACGATGTACCGATCGCCGCGGCCGGCACGCCGACCTACACCGGCCTGCCGCTCACTCGCTACCTGTCGCTGTTCGAGATGCTCAACCCGATGCATCGCCTCTGGTCCGACGGCCGGTGGAACAAGCTGACGATCGCGCATGGCTGCTACTGGAAGCAGTGCACGTTCTGCGACGTGTCGCTCGACTACATCGCGCGCTACGACCGCGCCCCGGCCGATCTGCTCGTCGATCGCATCGAGGCGATGATCGCGGAGACGGGGCAGACCGGCTTTCACTTCGTCGACGAGGCGGCGCCACCAGCCGCGATGGAAGCACTCGCGAAGCGCCTGATCGAGCGCAACGTGATCATCACGTGGTGGACGAACGTGCGGTTCGAGAAGGCGTTCACGCCCGAGCTGGCCGAGCTACTCGCGCGGTCGGGCTGCGTCGCCGTGAGCGGCGGCCTCGAGGTCGCCTCGGATCGGCTGCTCAAGCTGATGAAGAAAGGCGTGACCGTCGAGCAAGTCGCGCGCGTGACACGGGCGTTCACCGACGCCGGCATCATGGTGCACGCGTACCTGATGTACGGATTTCCGACGGAAACCGCGCAGGACACGATCGATGCACTCGAGCGCGTGCGCCAGCTGTTCGCCGAAGGCTGCCTGCAGTCGGCGTTCTGGCACCGCTTCACCGCGACCGTGCACAGCCCGATCGGCAAGCAGCCCGAGCTGTTCGGCATCAAGCTGCGCAAGGGCGCCCCGATGCCGACGTTCGCGAAGAACGACGTCGCGTTTGATGACCCGACAGGCTGCGACCACGACTTCTTCGCCGACGGCCTGCGCAAGGCCGTCTACAACTACATGCACGGCCTCGGCCTCGATACCGATCCGCGCACGTGGTTCCGGCGCGGCCGTGGCGTCGCCGTACCGAAAGTCAGCGTGGCGCCTGATCTGATCCGGCGCGCGCTCGCCGCAAACGAATAGAACTGAACGACCACGCGACGACAAAGCCCGTCGTCATCGGGAATGCGATGCGCGCGAGCGGCCACGGCACGTCGGGCACGACGAGCGGCAACGAGATCGCGACCGCCGCTGCCACCGGCCAGAACGTCCACCGATCTTTGCGCCACAACGCGACCACGAACGGCGGATTCTCGCTGCGCCGCCTGAAATCGACGCTCCTGACGCCGGCATGCTCGCGCTCGAGCCGGAGCTGGCGGCCGTGCAGCTTCGCCGCCGCGAGGAAGATCACGATGGCGATCGCGTAGACGATCATTGCGCGAGCGGATCGTCGGCGGGCGGCTCTGCCGGATACGGATCGCCCGCGTCACCGCCCTGTGCCGGCACGAACGCCATCGGGTACACGACCTTCACCTTCGCACCGTCGCTCGACTTGTCGAAGCGCAGCTTCTTGAACACGTCGAGCACGCAGTTCGCGAGATCTTCCTCGACATCGGTCGCCTGCGCCGACGCGTAGTCGACGCTGCCGGTCGCGTTGATCACGAACGTCACGCGCAGCGCGCCGCGTCGCATCCGGTACTTCTCGTGCGTGTGGCGCATGCAGCGGTCGTAGCGACCGACGTAGCGCTTGACCATGCGCTCGACGCTCGCCGGTTCGAGCCCACCGGCGACGCCGGGCGTGCCGAGCAGCACTGTGTCCTTCGGCGGATCGGCAATGTCCTCGGGCGCGACCGCGGTGTTCTCGGCCGGATCGACGGCCTGCGGTGGCTCCACGGGCAGCTCGTCGCTCGGCGCGTGCGACGGCCGCGGTGTCGGCGCTGGTGCGGTCTGGACGTCGACGTGGTCGTTAGCGGCAACGGCTGGCTTGTGATCGCGCATCAGTCTGTAGACGCCGTAACCCGCGCCTGTCGCAACTGCGAGCGAGAACAACAGGTACACCGCCACATTGCCGCGCTGGTTCGCCACGGCTTTGGAGGATACGCCAGTCCCGAACCAGCTACTGCGGGTCGATCACGAAGTCGTCATGTGCGATCTGCTGCGTGGGCTTCGTCGGGCCGAGCTGGGTCAGCGCGGTATCGAGCTCGCTGATGTGCGCGGCGGTGAGCTGCAGCACGTGCTCGGCTGGTTGATACGTCGTGCCATAGGGATAGACCTGCTTTGCCGTCGAGGTCATCTCGATGTGCGCGCCGAGCACGTGCGCGATCGGGTGCGTCGCCGCGAACTGTGCGAGCCGGCTGACGCTCGTGCGGTACGTTGCCCAGTCGTTGATGAACAAGAGGCCCGGATACAGCGTGTCGCCGGTGAACAGTAGGCCGGTGCGCCGATCGTAGATCGCGATGTGCTGCGCCTCGTGGCCCGGAATCGCGAGCACGTCGAGCACGCGACCGCCCAGATCGATCGTCCCTGCCGAGGTCGGCCACGTCGCGATCGCGAACTGTGCCTGGATCGCGGCGATCGTCTTCGCGACGACGGTCGTGTTCGCCTGCCCGCTGAACGTCGTGTCACCCGCCGTGTGATCGCCGTGCGCGTGCGAGTGAGCGACGATCAGCTGCTTCGTACCGATGAGACCGCGCACGGTGTCGCGCAACGTCGTCGTGTTCGTCGCACCGCTGTCGATCATCAGCGCCTTCGTCGTGCCTTCGATGACGTAGATGAACGGCGCCTCGAACGTCTTGCACTTGTTCTGGCGAATGATGTGGACGGTCGCGTTGTAGGCGTGAACCTGGACTTCCGGATCGGTGTTCTGCGAACAGTTCGCCGAGCCGTGCATCCAGCTGACCGTGAGCGAGCCGCTTTCGAGGCCGCCGCTCGGAGCGTCGGGATTTGCAGTCCCGTCGCCAGACGTCATGCCGCCATCGGGATGGCTGCCGCCACCGCCGTTCGGCGCGCTACCGATGCACGAACTGAGCAACAAGGCGAAGCCGAGAACGCGAACCACGACCCTGCAACTAGCAGGTATCGCGCCGGTCCCGGCGCCAGCGATTTCGCCAGGTTCACTACCGCGACGCGGGGCCGCGGCCCTCAGTACGAGTAGCGATACTCCGGCGGAATCTGGTCGGGCGAATCGATCACCATGCCGAGGTCGCGGAGCAGACCGTCCGACAGCGAGTAGATCCAGCCGTGGATCGTCACGTTCTGACCGCGCCGCCACGCATCCTGGACGATCGTCGTGTGGCACACGTTCGCGACCTGCGCCTCGACGTTGAGCTCGCACAAACGATCGAGCCGCGCCTTCGGATCCTGGAGCGCGTTGATCTCGTCGCGGTTCCACAGATGGACGTCGCGGATGTGCCGCAGCCAGTTGTCAATGAGGCCGAGCGGATGTGGCGACATCGCGGCGCGCACACCACCGCAGCCGTAGTGGCCGCACACGATCACGTGCTTGACCTGAAGCACGTCGACGGCGAACTGCAGCACCGAGAGGCAATTCACGTCGGTGTGCTCGACGAGGTTGGCGACGTTGCGATGGACGAACACCTCGCCCGGCCGGCGACCGATGATCGTGTTCGCGGGCACACGGCTGTCCGAGCAACCGATCCACAACAGGTCGGGATTCTGCAGTCCCTCGAGCCGTGCGAAGAATTCGGGGTCTTTCGCGAGGCTCGCCTTCGACCAGCGCTTATTCGCCTCGAAGCACTCCTCGAGCAGCGTCTTCTTCGGGGTGGACACGAGGCTTGGGTTTTGTCATGGACCGATAGGGTTCGTCACCTGCTGTTGCGCAGTAGGATGGTTCACAAGGAAATCAGGCGTGTCTGACTTCGTTGGCGTTGGAATTCTCGCGATTGCCGTGGGTTCAGCCGCAGTCGGCGCTGGCCGCAAGCTGCTGGAACGCCGGCGCGCACGCCGCGCGCTGCGGGAAAAAGCGCCGCTCGCCGCGAGCTCACCCGAGGGCGAGGTCGTGCGCGTCACCGGCAGCGTGCGGGTGCTCGATCAGATGCTGACCGCACCGCTCTCGGGCCGCGCCTGCGTCGTCTATCGCTCGCGCGTGCAGTCCGGCGGCAAGCTCACGAGTCGCGCGATGCGGCCGCGCGAGTCCATCGCGATGGTGCCGTTCATCATCGACCGCGGCCCCGAAGGTCACGTCCTCGTCGAGGGCAAACACGTGCTGCTCGACATCCCGCCGCTTGCGTTGAAGCGCCAGGAGATGGAGCGAGCTCGGCGCGAACAGTTCTTCGTCCAGCATGGGTTCGTACTCCGCGAGATCGGCCACGCGCACTTTGAAGAGACGGTGGTCGAGCCGCTGATGCGAGTCTCGGTGGCAGGCTTGATGATGAAGGACCTGCCCACTGCGCCGGCTTCAGAAGAGCTGGGGTTTCGCGATGCGGCGCCGCCGAACCTGCGTATTGCCGGCAACGTAGAGCATCCACTCGTGATCGGTGAGCCGGTCGATTAGGATTGATGTCGGCCAACGTGTCCTCGACAACTTGGAAACGGCTGCTGTGGCTCGCGACGTGCGGCGTGTTCGTCGCGTGTGCGAGCGCGCCGGCGCCCACGCCGACCAAGAAGAAAAAGAAGAAGAAGCGCAGCAAGGACAAGGTCGCGCTGAAGAAGAAGAAAGAAGAGAAGCGCGACGACGAGGAGCAGCCCGACAAACCATCGAAAGCCGACAAAGAAGACAAGGCGGATGAAGACACGGTGATCGTGTCCGACGAATCCGACGAAGAGACGGCGACAAAGAAGAAGAAGAAAGCGAAGGACGAGAAGAAGGACGAAGAAGTCGCCGCGAAGTCCAAGAAGAAGAAGAAGGACGACGAGGAGAATTCGTCGAAGAAGGATCCGGCCGACGAAGAGACCGAGGAGAGCGCGGTCAAGAAGAAGAAGAAAGCGAAGGACGAGGAAGACGGCGAAGAAGTCGCCAGCAAGTCCAAGAAGAAAAAGGACGAAGCGAAGCGGAAGAAGAAGGAAGCCGAAGAAGAGGAAGCGCGGAAGAAGAAAGAGGCCGAAGAGGAAGAGCTCGCGCGTAAAGAAGCCGAGGAGGAAGCGCGGAAGCAGAAAGAGGAAGAAGAGCTCGCGGCCAAGGCGAAGAAGAAGAAGAAGAAGAAGAGCGACGAGACCAAGGTCGCGGCGAAGGAAAACGGCGACGAAGAAGAGCCCGCCGACGAAGAAGTTGCCGAGGAAGAGCCGAAGGCGAAGAAGAAGAAGTCGGTGAAGGTCGCGAAGGCGGCGAAGAAGAACGCCGACGTCGATATGACGAGCGACGAGAACACCATCGATATGGAAGACGAGAGCTCGGGATCGAGCCTCGACTCGCGCGTCGAGGACCAGCCGCCCGAGCGCCGCGCGGTGGCGATCGCGGTGCCCGGCGTCGACGACGACAGCGGTGGCGAGGTGGCTGCCGATACGACGCCGCTCGGGACGAACCCACTCGTGATCAACGAGCGTCCGCTCGTGCTGCCGAAGGGCAAGCTTGCCGTGCACGGCGGGTTGCGCGTCGGTGTGCTCACGCTGCCGAACGCCGCTGGCATGACGACGTCGACGACCTCGACCGGCCTCGCGCTCGGCGTGAACTACGGCGCGAGCGACGATGCCGAGATCGGTCTCGACTACACCGCTGGTCTCAGCCCGGGTTCGGCGAAAGGTCCCGTCACGCTGCACGCCGCGTACAACGCGATCAAAGGCAAGCTCGACATGGCAGTTGCCGGCGCACTCGCGGTCGACTTCTCGCCCGCAACAATGACGGTGCCGTCGAAGGCGTCGTTCGCACTCGAGCTCGGCGCGTGGGCGCGCTATCGGGTGTCGCGCAAGGCGTCGGTGTTCAGCGGCGTGCCTGCGCTACCGAATTCGACGGTGAGCCTCACGAAGCTGTCGTTCCCGCTGCCGCCACTGCCCTATCAGCTCGCGATCGGCTTGAACAACGCGGGCACGATCGCGCTCGATCTACCGGTGGGTGTCGCGTACCAGGCGACGCCAAAGATCTATGCGTTCGGCCTGCTCGACCTCGCGCACATCCGCATCGCGAACACCGAGAA
>DASUFX010000319.1:0-21363 GCA_036274355.1 Kofleriaceae bacterium
CTCGAACACCTCGTGGAAGTGGGTCGTGAACTTATTGATGACCTCGTCCCGCGTCTTGTCGTCGGCATCGGGTAGCGCCAACTTTGCGCGCTGAGTCACGAGCTGGCGGATATAGATGCGGACAAACGTCTTCTCGGTGAAGTCGAAATTGCCGTCGATGTACCCGAACGCGGTCAGATAAAAGATGATCGCGTTCATCTGCTGTTCGGCGACGTTGGGGTCTCGGCTGAACGTGAGCATCGGTGTTGCGATCCTGCCTGGATCGCGCGCGGCGCTCCAGGCTGCGATATGATTATTTGGTGCGCGCCGGGGTCCTCGCCACGCTCGTGGCTTTATCGTCGCCTGCCATCGCAGATCCTGCAGATCGGCTCGAGGCCAGCGGCTTCCTCGGCGTCGAGGATTTCAGCAAGGAGAACGGGCTCGGCAACGCGCTCGCGCCGGAACAACGGCCACAGACGGCGCCGACGTTCGGCGGCCGGCTGACCTACTTCGCGCTCGAGACGAGCGGCGACATGCACCTCGATCTCGGCGTCGAAGCCGAGCTGTCGTTCACGCCGGCGTGGACCGGCTACGGTTTCAAGGAAGCCCGCCCGTCGTACTTCGCGCCGGTGTTTGGCTACCGCGCGAACTTGCTGCTTCGGCTCGGTGGCGGTTGGTTCCAACCGCACGTCAGTGGCGGCGTCGGTGCGCTTACCGTCGCGTCGGACTCGCCGCTGATGGCGAAGGAGACCGACCCGGTGTTCGTGTGGGGTCTCGGCGCGCAGTTCGCGATGGGCAGCGGTTGGCAAGTGCGTCTCGACGCGCGCCAGGCGCTCACCGAGTCGGTGACCGGTGACACGACGTCGAACCTCGAAGCGCTGCTGTCGGTCGGCATGCGGTTCGGCGAGAAGCCGCCGAAGCCGGAGCCCATCGAGCACATCGATGTCGTCGTGCAGAAGCCGCCGCCACCGCCCGAGCCCGACAAGGACAGCGACAACGACGGCATTCCGGACAAGCTCGACGGCTGCCCGGCGCAAGCCGAGTCCGTGAACGGCATCGACGATCAGGACGGTTGCCCCGAGCCGGATCCCGACGGTGACAAGATCGTCGGGACCGCCGACAAGTGCCCCGATCGCGCCGAGGACTTCGACAAGTTCGAGGACGAGGACGGCTGTCCCGAAGACGACAACGACAAGGACGGCATCGTCGACGCACGTGACGTCTGCCCGAACGAGCCCGAGACGAAGAACGGCATCACCGACGACGACGGCTGCCCCGATGCAGTGCCGCCTGCGGTGGTCGAAGCGCTCGCGACCGCAACCAAGGCGAAGTTCGATGCGAACAGCGTGCGCATCTCGTCGCGGATCAAGACCGCGCTCGACAAGGCGCTGATCACGATGATGAGCAACGCGAAGCTGAAGTACGTCATCACCGTCCATCCCGACAAGGACGGCGACAAGGACGCGGTGCTCGCGAATCGCCGCGCCGAGAACGTGAAGTTCTACCTGGTCGAGCAAGGTGTCGCGATGGGCGCGCTGTCGACGACCGTCGGCCCGGTCAGCAAAGACAAGAACGCGCCCCAGCTCGAGATCACGATCGCGCCGTAGCGTGATCGGTCTCGTCGCCAAGCTGCTCGAAGCGCCGCTCGCGGTCGGCGACACGTCGTTCGAAGCGCGCGATGCGATCGTCGTGCTCGGCGCACCGCTGACGGCGGCGGGCGAGTTGTCGCAGGTGCTCGAAGAGCGCGTCGCCGCAGCAGTCGCACTCTATCGCATGGGTGGTGGGCGGCTCGTCGTCGCGAGCGGGGGCCCGACGCACGGCACGCGCCCGGAGGCCGCCGCGATCGCGGAGGCGTTGCACGCAGCCGGGATCCCCGATGTGCTCGTCGAGGATCGCTCGCTGTCGACGGCAGAGAACGCGCGGCTCACCGCCGAGGTACTCGCGCCGCTCGGCGTCCGCACGGTGTGGATCGTGACGCAGCCGTTTCACGCGAAGCGCGCTGCGCGGCTATTTCGGCGCGCCGGGCTCGACGCGCGCAGCTGGCACATCGCGGACAGCGTGCAGTATCGCGATCGCGGGCGCGCGGTGCGCTGGCTCGTCCGCGAGTACGCGTCGTGGGCGGCGCTCGCGGTGCGTGGCCCGCGGTAGGGCGTACACGTGCTCGTGCTCGTGCTCGTGCGGCGCTGCGGATGACGGATTGGGCGCTGACCGAACCGTCGCCCCTGCGGAATCGCCGTCGAAGACGGACGGGAGGTATCACGCCGGGCTCGAGGCGCGCCATTGCAGGCGCCAACGCGACCTCCCGCAGACGGGGATGCCGGCTCGCAGCCGGTGAATCGCTTGCCCTGCGTCACCACCAGCTCCCGAGCACGTCTACGTGCACGTGCACGTGCACGAGCACGATTACGGCGCGTCGACGCGATCCGGCAGGTCGGCGACGACGTACGCGAGCACGGCGACGGCCGCGACCATGTCGGCGAGGTCTTGCGGATCGACCTTGTCGAGCGTGTCCGCCTCGGTGTGGTGATAGTCGAAGTACTTCTCGCCGGCGACCTCGAGGCCGACCTGCGGCACGCCCGCTGCCGCCATCGGCTCGATGTCGGTGCCGCCGTGTCCGTCGTCGACCTTCAGCTTGCCGAGCGGCGCGAGCAACGCAGCGACCTCGGTCAGCCGCGCACGCGTGCGCTTCGCGGCCTCGGGATCTTTGTGGCCGACGCCGAAGCCGCGCGGCGCGAAGCCGCCGGAGTCTGATTCGAGCGCGAGCACCGTCTTCGCGAGCTCGGCCTTGTGCGTCTCGGCGTAGGTTTTCGCGCCGCGTGTGCCGTTCTCTTCGTTCGTGAACAGCACGACGCGAATCGTGCGCCGTGGCGTGAGGCCGAGCTGCTTGAGCACGCGCACCGCCTGCATCATCGTGACGATGCCCGCGCCGTCGTCGTGCGCGCCCTGCCCGACGTCCCATGAATCGATGTGGCCGCCGATCACGACCACTTCGTCGGGTTTTTCGCGGCCGCGCAGCTCGCCGATCACGTTCGCCGATTCGGCATCGGGCAGCAGTTGCGGCTCGAGTCGCAAATGCAGCGTGACCTTGCCCTGTGCGCTCAACCGATCGAGCAGCTCGGCATCCTCGACGGTGATCGACGCGGTCGGGATCTTGGGCTGTTCCTTGTCATAACCCATCGCGCCGGTGTGCGCCGTCGACAAGCTCTTCGCGGTCACCGAACGCACGAGCGCCGCGACGGCACCACGCTTTGCGGCTTGCGATGCGCCCGCGAACCGATACTCGACGGTCTTGCCGTAGCCGGAGCCCTTCTCGGGCGTCCACGCCGGCATCGCGACGTTGTAGACGACAATCGCGCCCTTGACCGACTCGGCTTTCGCGTCGAGCTCCTTCCAGTCGTGAACGACGACGACCGGCGCGGTGATACCGCCCTTGGGCGTCGCGACGCTGCCGCCGAGCGTGAGCAGGTGCAAGGGGCGCGTGATCGGCGCGGTGATCGATGCTTCTTCGGCGCCACGCACCCAGTGCGGCACCATCACCTTCTCGGTACGCGCGTCGAGGCCGTCGTCTTTCATCGCCTGCGCTGCCCACGCGATCGCCTTGTCGAGCTCCGGCGAGCCGGCGAGTCGATGGCCGATCTGATCGGTGAGGTACGCGAGCTTCTTGTACGCGCCGCGATCCGCGCGCGCGGTCGAAATGATCTTGTTTGCGGTCTCGCGATAATGCTCGACGATCGGACGCGGCTGGTTCGGGCCGCCGTACGAGCTCGTGTCGTTGACCCACGCGGGCGTGGGTGCTTCCATCACCAGCGGTGCGCAGCCGGCGAGTGTCGCGAGTACTGCTAGCGCTTTCACGACGAGGACTCTACGTGATCGAGCGCCGTCGGGGCAGCGGCAGGCTCGACCGGGACCCCACGCGCGGCGATATCGACTAACAGCTCGATAATCGCAATTAGCCGTTCCGGGCTGGCCGTGCGGCCGAGCGCGAGGTCCGAGAGCGGCATCGGGTGGTCGAGCGGCGCGCCGCGACCTGGATACACGCGGTAGCGAAGGCCTTCCGGCTCCCAGTAGGCGAGCCAGCCATCGAGCGTCGCGATGACACGCGCTCGTAGCCCCTCGTCGAGCAGCTTGTCGAACGCGACGCGATTGCCGCGCGTCTTGAACCGCTGATCGAACGTCGTGTCGTTCGTCTTGATGATCGGCGCAGCCGGTGGGCCGGCCGGGTTGATGCCGAGTGTACGGGGCGGAATCGCCCACAGCGTGAGCGTCGCGCCGCGCAGCTCGTCGATCTCGCGGCCAATGATCACGTCGAGCGCGATCACGCTGCCTTCGATGCGCTCGATGCGCGTGCGCACGTTGAGCCCATCCTTGTCGCCGATAATCACCGACGATGCGAGCCCGCCGTCGCCGCGCGTGGTCAGCGCATGCACGCCGGCGAGCGAGCGTTCGAGCCCGGACTTCACGCTAGCGACGTAACCGGACCATGCGGCATCGGCGATCGGCGGTGTATCGGTCGTGATCGGCAGCGCGGCGAGCTCTTCCTCGCGCACCTTGCGCACCGCCGTCGTCACGAGCGCGATGCCGAGCAGCGGCAACAGGTAGTGATTCGGCCAGCGAAACGCATAGCCGCCGAGGATCACGAACGCGATGCCGGCACCGATCGCACGGCGCGCCTGGCTATGCGCGATCGCGCACGACGCGAGCGTCCACGCCAGCGTCGCGATCGCGAGCAGGTAGATCGCGAGACGCGGATCGGCCTGGGCCTGGTTGAGCTCGACGCCGACCGCGAGTGCCGCCGCCTTCGCGACGATCGGATACCAAGTGCGTGCGGCGACCGCGCCGAGCGCCGCGATCGCCATCGCGATCACGACCGGCCCCGGCCTCGTCACGGCGCGCGCAAACGGCCGCGGCGCGAACACGTACGGCGATACCAAGGCCGCGGCGCACAGTGCCATCACGCCCGCGCGCGTGATCTCGACGCCGGGACCATCGAACGCGCCCTCGGGCCACAGGTACTTGCCGCCGAGCACCGTGACCGTGTGCAACACGAGGGGCAGCGAGAGCGTGACGACACCGAGCTGCGCACCGACGTCGTAGTGGTGGCTGATGCTCGTCGAGAACATCGCGATGATCGCAACGGCGAACGCGACCTCGAGCGCGAACACGAGGCTCGGTGGCGCGCCAATGACGAGCGGGATGGCAGCGAGCACGGTCGCGACTGCGAGCGCGCCGTTCGCGATGAAGTCGCGCACGCTCCGTGACGTCCGCAGTCCCTCGACGACGCGCACGCCGATCAACACCGCCGCGAGCGTGCCGGCGAAGTAGAACAGGAACAGCCCGCCGTAATCGAGCGCGGTGTGCCACGTCGGCGGCGTACCTTTCGCCGGTCGCAACATCGGCACGGCGACGCGATTGATCGCGACCTCGAGGAAAGCGACCAGCAGGAGGATGTGAATGGGGGCAAGACCCCCTGCAAGGCGCCGACGAGACAACCGGAAAAACGTAGCGTTGTGGACTATTTAAATCAAGGAGCGCGAAAGTTCGGGACCTGCTTTCAGGTAAGGCGCACGAAAAGTTGGGCACCGCGCTCCCGGCACGAGAAAATTTTCTCTGTGAGGTTTTGCCCGAGCTTGCTCGTGCTGGTCGGCCTGGCCGCCTCGGCCGCCACGTCGGGGGCCGCGCCGTCCAGGCCGCCGGTCGTCGTGCTCGATCCCGGCCACGGCGGCTCGAACCCGGGCGCGCAAGGCGTCGCCGGGCTTCGCGAAAAGCAGCTCACGCTGACCCTGGCAAACCTGGTCGCGACCCGACTTCGCGAGCATGGCATCGCCGTCACCCTCACCCGCGACACCGACAAGACCCTGACCCTCCGCCAGCGCGTCGAGGTCGCCGACAGACTCCCAGCCGACATCTTCGTCAGCATCCACGCGAACGCGTCAACGACCCGGGCGCAAAGCGGCTACGAGACCTACGTGCTCACGGCGAAGGGTGTCGATATCGACGCCCGTGCGCTGCGCAGCGGCACCACGACACCACGACCCGGCGTCGATCCCGACATCGCACTCGTGCTCGATGATCTCGAGCGCGGTGCATCGCAATGGGAATCCGCCGAGCTCGCGGCGCGCATGCAACGCTCGCTGCGCGATCGCCGCGGCCCCGATGGCGATCGCGGCGTGCGCCAAGACTCGCACCACGTGCTGCTCGGCGCGACGATGCCGGCCGTGCTCGTCGAGGTCGGCTTCATCGATCATCCCATCGAGGGCAAGCAGCTCGCCGATCCGCAGATTCAAGCCGGCATCGCCGCTGCCATCGCCGAAGCGATCGAAGATCAGCTCGCCGACTGATTATTCCGCCGTGAACGCGGCGGCGATCGAGTAGTTAGCGCGTGGAACATGGCCGAGGCTGCGCGCGTTCTTCGCAGCACGATGAAACAAATCCTATTGGCCGTCTGTCTTATCGCTACTGCATCGCCTGCGTTCGCCGACAAGAAAGCCGACGACACCGCAGCCGCCTCCGAAGCGAACGTCTCCACCGAGGTGAAAGCCGGCACCGGCGTCGAGAACCACGAGGTCGTCGGCGAAGCGACGACGTTCGAGCAGGGCACGACCGTGTTCGTGTGGTCGCGCATCACCGACGGCCCGGCGAGCATCAAGCACGTGTGGAAGCTCGACGGCAAACCGGTGTGGACGGCGACGCTGCCGGTGAAGTCGAAGAAGTGGTCGACGCAGTCGCGCCGCGTGATCTCGAAGCCGGGCGCCTACGAAGTCGACGTGACGAGCGCCGACGGCGTGTCGCTCGGCACGATCGCGTTCACGGTCACCGCGAAGTAATCAGAAGCGGCCCGCGAGGCCGACGGTCGCGCCGCCGTTCGCCGGCGCCACGTACGGATCGCCACATTGTCGCTCTCGCGCGGTGCCGAGGAAACCTTCTAGAGCGGATCCCACGTCGGGCCACCGCGCCAGTACACGCCCATCGCGCGGCCGAGAAACGCGTCGCGGCTGACGAGGCCAAACGATCGGCCGTCGTGACTGTCGCCGCGGTTGTCGCCCATCACGAGATATTTGCCGTCGGGCAGCGTCACCGGTCCGAAATCAGGACCGCCGGCGTTGGTCAGCCGCACCAGGTGGTGCGTGCCTGCGAGGTCTTCGACGAGCATGCCGTAGTGCTCCTCGATCGGCGCGAGCTTGCCATCGATCGAGATCTGGCCGAGATGCACCTCGATGGTCGTGCCCGGAATGCCGACGACACGCTTGAGCAAGACGCGCCCGTCCTCGGGAGAGCGCAGCACGACCGTGTCGCCGATCTGTGGGCCTTGGAACTCGGTGAGGAAGCTGCTCGTGAACGGCACGCGCAACCCGTACGCAGCCTTGTTGACGAGGATGCGATCGTCGATGTGGACCGTCGGGAGCATCGAACCCGTCGGCACTTGATAGTGATCGGCGAGCGACGAGCGCGCCGACAGCAGCACGAACGCGAGCACCATGAAGACCGAGATCTCGCGCACCCAGCGGCGCAGTCGCGATCGCTTCGGTGCGGGAGAGTCGGCAGGCGACGCGGCGTCAGACGGCGTATCGGTGGACGTGTCGCTAGGCGTGGCGTCAGTCACAGCACGTCGACCAGCGTCGCGCGCGGCGTTATTCCTGCTACGACCTCCGTGCCCTGGTCCCTCGAAAATCTGTGGCCACTGGCCGCGCAACTCACCGCAATCAGGCGCTTGGTGCTGGCCTGCACCGTGAATGGTTGGACCAGCCATGTCGTGGCTTACCGTCATCGTGCTCGGGCGCATCCTGGCAGAGAGTGGCTCGCCGCCACCTGACGTCGACGACCAGACGATCCTGCTGATCAAGCGCAAGGACGTGATGGTGGGCTGCTCGCCCGGCGATGCCGGTGTGGACATGGACGCTGCGAGCGACGCACCCGACGGCGACGCCGCGATCGGCGATGCTGCGCTCGACGATGCCGGTGTGAGCGACGCCGGTATCGGCGACGCCGGTGTCGACGATGCCGGCGTCGACGCGAGCACCTGCACGATGATCTCCGGCGACGCGGTCACGCTGGTCGTCCAGCCGCACGTGTCGACGAGCGCCGACGGCACCCGCTTCGCGGTCCTGCTCGTCACACCGGACCGGCCGATCGTCGAGCTTGCCGGCGACGTATTCAGCAGCCTCGCGCAGACGACGGCGCCGCGCATCGACATCCATACGGTCGAGGTGCCCGACCCGGCGCTCGGCCAGCAGTGCGCGACCTACGAGTCGGGATGCGGCGGCGGCGAGAGCGATGGCTGCGGCGGTGACTTTGGCGATGACGGCTCGTCGTGGACGCCACCGAAGATCGGCGACGCGGGGCTCGGCGATGGCGGGCTCGTGCAAGAGATGATCGGGCCATATCAGTTCGTGCGCGCGCAGCCGACGTCGGCAATGGAGCTCGCGGGCTGGCTCGATCAATTCGGCTACGCGTACATGCAGAAGGATCTCGACGCGGTCGCGCCGTACATCGCGCTCGGCTATCACGTCGTAGCGATTCGCGTGTCGCTCGATCATCCGCTTACCGCGCCGATGATTCCGATCTCGCTGACGTGGGCAGGCAGCGAACTGCGCGTGCCGGCGGCACTCGGCGCCGGTGCTGTCGGGACCGGCACGCTGACGGTGTACATCGCTGCCGAGGGCAAGTATCAGTTCCCGAATGCGACGATCCGGTTCGCGCGGCAAACGAGCGCCGGCGGTGCGGGCTACCTCACGCGCAACCAGATCACACTCGATCAGAACCTGCCGCCCGAGCAGGATCCGATCGCATATCGCGTGACCAATAGTGACTTCCAGGAGGTCACGACCCAGACCGAGTACGTGCACGTGCCCGTCGACGTCGATTGCTCGCAGCAGGAAGAGCGCGGCGGGTGCTGCAACGAGTGCAACGCGAAACCACGCAATCGCCTCGATCTGCTGACGATCGTGGTCGCAGTCGCGTTCGTGCTGCGCCGCCGGCGCCGCTAGTCAGAGCTTCTCGCGCGTACGTGGTCGTGCGCCACGCTGTGGCAGCCGAGCGCCGACGGAACAATCGGCAAGGACGTTGCACAACGTAGAGTCATGCTGACTCTACTTATTGTTCTCTTGGTCCTCGCGCTGCTCGGTGGCGGACTTGGCTACGGGCGCTTCGGCGCAGTGGGCATGTCGCCCGCGGCGCTGCTCGTGATCATTCTCATCGTGCTGGCGCTGATGGGTCGCCTGTAGGCCCGGCGGCCTCGCGAGCTAGCCGTTGATCGCGCGCGGACCGACCGGCGCCATCGGCGGAGCCGTCGGATTCCAGATGTTCGTCTGCTGGTACTGGTCGGTGTCCATCAGCGTGAAGCCGACGAACAGTGTGGCGGCCAATATCGCACTACAGAACACGACCGAGTGGAACAACCGGTCGTAGCGAAGGTGCATGAAGAAGAGGACGACGAGCGTCGCCTTCGTCACTGCGATCACCATCGCGATCGCGAGGTTGATGCTCGCACCGCCGAAGTCGATCTTCGACGAGATGACCGTGACGAGCGTGAGCAGGAGCAAGGTGCCGCCGGTAGCGAGGAGCACCTTGATCGCTGCGACGTGAGCGAGGCCATGACCGTGGTCGTCGTGCCCGTGATGTGGAGCGGTTGCCATGATGGACCTCAGACGATCAGGTAGAGGAGTGGGAAGAGGAAGATCCAGATCAAGTCGACGATGTGCCAGTACAGCGCGGCGTAGTCGACCGGTCCGAAGTAATCCGGGGTGAACTGCCCCTTGATCGCGCGGATGAGCAGCCAGATGAAGACGAACACGCCGACGAGCACGTGGATGCCGTGCAGACCGGTCATCGCGAAGTAGATCGTGAAGAACATGTTCGTGTGCTCGGGTGGCGGTCCCGCGTACAGCAGGTCGTGCCCGTGGTGCTCTTCGACGTGCGTCTTCGCGAGGCCCCGACCGAGCTCGAGCTTGTGGTGCTCGACTTCAGTGGTCAGATCGACCGCCGGCGGCGGCGCGGGCTTCTTGCACTCGGCCTTGATGATCGAGTGCGGGCGATGCTCGTGATCGTCTTCACCGTACGAGACGATGATGCCAACCTGCGGGCGACCAGCCGCGCCTTGCGCGCGCTTCGCCGGGTCGGTGAGGTCGGGGCACACCGCGGGTTGGTACGACGGCATCCAGCACGGGAACTTGTTCTTTTCCCATTCCTCGCCGTGCCCGATCTTCGGCGCACACACGTTCGTGATCGGCTTCTTCGACGATTCCTCGGGCTTGCCGTCGTGGCCGAGCTTGACCTCGAACACCTCGCACTCGGCCTGAACGCCAGGTTCCCTCGGATCGAGATCGATCGTGCTCGACTCGAAGCAGCCCTCGGTCGCCTTACCGGCGCCGAAGTCCCACTTCACGGTGCCGAGCCTGCCCGGGCAGTCGTTGCTCTTCGTGATCAGCGGATTGCCACCGGGGGTCTCGCACGGATCGAAGTAGCGGCCGAACAAGATCTGCTCGTGATACTTGTGGCTGTACTCGATGTACTTGATGACGAGGAAGCCGCATGCGCACGCGATCGTCGCGGCGATACAGAAGATCAGGCCGCGGCGCTGATTGAGCTGCGCGCAGCGCACGGCCCATGCAGCGGTGAGGCTCGAGGTGATCAGGACGGCGGTGTTGATCGCGCCCATCTTCACGTCGAGCCACTTGTGCGCGTAGCTGTAAATCTCGCCGTGGTGAACACGGTAGAGGATGTAGGCCACGAACAGCGCGGAGAAGAACAGCACCTCCTGCGCGAGGAAGATCCAGATTCCGAGCTTGCCGGAATCGAACTGGTGCTGAGCGTCGTCGTAGTGGTGCTGGACGAACGGCGAGCCGTGATGGCCGTGGCCGTGGTCGTCCGCATGAGCGTCGTGCGAGGTGCTCATTTCTTCTCCTTATCGTCGGAGGGAACCTCGGGCACGTCCCAGCCCTGCGTCACCGAGCCCGGCTTGTCCTTCGCTTCGACTTCTTCGACCTTCTCCGCGGTCGGCATCACCTCGCCTGCACCGGAGACCTTTGCCGCATCCTTGAAGTCCTGATCGATCTTCGCCGGATCGACGGGGCGACCGTGCGACGTCTCGGTGAGCTTGTGCTCCGCGCGAACCTCTTCGGCCTTCGCGTGGACGTCGGAGATTGCCTTCTCTTTC
Organism: Kofleriaceae bacterium; assembly: GCA_036274355.1. Taxonomy (GTDB): domain Bacteria; phylum Myxococcota_A; class Polyangia; order Haliangiales; family Haliangiaceae; genus JABFXX01. The sequence continues at coordinate 11,132 of DASUFX010000319.1, forward strand.
AGGCTCGCACCGTGCGTGTGATCGGCGACGGCGCCGGTCTGGCGAGCGATCGCGTCGGCGCGAGCGGGCGCGTCCTCGATCGGCGTGTTGCGTACCCAGACGTCGGGCTCGATCTCCTCGAGGTCGTCGTAGTTGTAGAGCTCGTGGAGGACCGGCGGGTTCTCGAAGTTGTAGAGCGTCGGCGGCGTCGGCGCTTGCCACTCGAGCGAGCTGCCGCCCCACGGGTTACGCGGCGCCTTCTTGCCGTACTTGAACGACCAGAACAGCGACACGACGCTGATGAAGATCGAGATGCCGAGCACATAGGCACCGATCGTCGAGAGCTGATGGAAGATCTGGTACTGCGGGTCGTAGTCCCAGTACCGGCGCGGCATGCCGCGCGAGCCCATCACGAACTGCGGCAAGAACGTCAGGTTGAAGCCGAAGAACACGCCGAGCGAGCAGAGCTGGCCGAGCGACTCCGGGTACATCTTGCCCGTGAACTTCGGGTACCAGTAATGCAGCGCGCCGAGGAACGCGACCAGCGTCGAACCCATCATCACGTAGTGGAAGTGAGCGACGACAAAGTACGTGTCGTGCAGGTGGACGTCGACCGACAGGATGCCGAGGAACAGACCGGTGAGACCACCGATCGTGAACAGCAGCAAGAAGCCGAGTGCGTAGAGCATCGGTGTCTTGAGCCGGATGTCACCCTTGTAGAGCGTCGCGACCCAGTTGAAGACCTTGATCGCGCTCGGGATGCCGACGGTGAATGTCAGCGCCGAGAACACCATGTTCGCGAGCCGCGACTGGCCCGACACGAACATGTGGTGGCCCCACACGATGAACGAGAGCAGCGCGAGCGAGACCGACGAGTACGCGACGAAGCGGTAACCGAAGATCGGCTTGCGCGCGAACGTCGAGATCAGCTCGCTGATCACGCCCATGCCCGGGATGATCATGATGTAGACGGCAGGGTGCGAGTAGAACCAGAAGAAGTGCTGGAACAGCACCGGATCGCCGCCCATGTTCGGGTCGAAGATGCCAATGTGCGCGAAGCGCTCGACCGCGAGCAGTAGCACCGTGATGCCGAGAACCGGCGTCGCGAGCACCTGCATGATCGCCGTCGCGTAGATCGCCCACACGTTCAGCGGCAGCTGGAACCAGCCCATGCCCTGCGGGCGGAACTTGTGGATCGTCACGAGGAAGTTGAGGCCCGTGAAGATCGACGAGAAGCCGAGCAGGAACACGCCCGACACCGCGATGAGCACCGGCGTCTTCGTCTCGAGCGAGTACGGCGTGTACAGCGTCCAGCCGGTGTCGAGGCTGCCGAACGGAATCGTCAGCACGAGCAGCAGCGCGCCCGCGACCCACAGATAGAACGACGCGAGGTTGAGGCGTGGGAATGCGACGTCAGGCGCGCCCAGCTGGATCGGCATGATGATGTTGCCGAGCGCAGCTGGGATGCCGGGGATGATGACGAGGAACACCATCACCGCGCCGTGCAGCGTGAAGAAGTTGTTGTACGTGTCGCCGGAGACGAACAGCTTGCCCGGCGCCCACAGCTCGGTGCGTACGATCAGCGCGAACGCGCCGCCGACGATCAGCGAGATGAGGATGCCGCACAGGTACATCATGCCGATCCGCTTGTGATCGAGCGTGAGAAGCCAGCTGCGTAGGCCGCGGGTTACGTGGAGGAAGTCCGGCTCCTTGACGGGGCCGTCGGGTTGTCTGTTTGCCGTGGTCGCCATGATCAGGTCCTCACTTCAGCGACTTCATGTATTCGATGACGCCCTCGATCTCTTTCTCTTTGAGCTGCCCTTCGAATGAGGGCATCGAGGGCGGGTAGCCTTGATGGAGCTTCGCTTGCGGAGCCATCATCGACTCGCGGATGTAGTTCTCGTCGACCTTGGCGCTGGTGCCATCGGACAGCGGCACCGTAGTGCCGAAGCTGCCTTTCCACGTCGGGCCGACGCGCGCCGAACCGTCGACGGTATGGCAGGCGTTGCAGCCCTTCTTCTCGTAGACCAGCTTGCCGAGATCGACCGGCGCCATGTTCAACATGTTGGCCGCCTTGTCGGCGAGGTAACGCTCGTAGTCGCCGGGCGAATGCACGACGACGACAGCGCGCCGCAGACATGAGCCCGTGTGCTTGTCTGTTTCCAGGCACGCCATCTGCGCGTGCGACGTGCCGCAGTACTCGGCGCACGTCAGCCGGTACGTACCCGGCTTCGTCGCCTTGAACCACGCGTACGTGTAGCGACGCGGCACGAGGTCCTGCTTCACGCGCATTGCCGGCGCGTAGAACGAGTGCAGCACGTCCTTCGACGTCATCACCAGACGCACCGGCGTGTTCACCGGGACGTGAAGGTCGGAGTCGGTGACGCCGTTCGCGTGCGTGAACTGCCAGTTCCAGCGCCAGGCGAGCACCTGGATCTCGACGGCCTTCTGTGGCGGCGTCACGACGCGGATGTACGAGCGCCAGCCGTACCAGAACAGGAACACGACGATGATCGTCGGAATCACGGTCCACGTGATCTCGAGCGCATCGTTGTGCGCCGCCGACGGCTGCGGCTTGTGACCGGGGCGGTGGCGATACTTGACGGCGAAGTAGACGACCGCGATGGTGATCGCGAAGAAGAAGATCGCGGACAGCGCGAGCACCGAATAGAACATCAGGTCGCTGTCGTCGGCGGCTTCGTTCACCGACTTCGGCATCCAGAACGTGCCGCTCTCTTCGATCGGCTTGTTCGCGAGCACGTCGTACCAGGCGACACCGGCCTGGCCGCCAGCGGGAGCCGCCGAGCCTGCACCGGCGGGAGCCGCCGAGCCTGCACCGGCCGGCGCGGCCGAACCCGCGGCCGAACCAACGTTCGCCGCCGAGCCCGCGTCCGAGCCACCGGCGCCGTCGGGCGAGCCAGTCGGCTGCGTCGACGGACCCGGCGACTGCGCGCCTTCGGGTCCCGTGCCTTGCGCGGCGCCTTTGTCGGCGGGCGAGACGGGCGGAACGATCGGCGCCGTCCCCTTCTCGGGGGCGACAGCAGCCGAGCCTGCAGTGCCAGTGGTGGTTTGGCCTCCGGAACCCTGCGGCGCGGGTTGCGCGCTCGCCGAGCCCGCGGCGACCACGAAGGCCGCCAGAACGAGGCAACGGATGATCGATTTCATGCTCGATTCACTCCTGGTCGACTGCGGCGGATGAGATGCATCACGCCGAAGAGCGACAACAACAGAACGACGAATCCCGCCGCGCCGATGCGCAGCGCCATGACTCCGGCGTGCGAGTAGTTCTTCGCGTCGGGATCGTAGTGGTAACAGCGGTTCATGAACCCGACGGCAGTCGCGGGCTCACTCGTACCTGCTTTGATGATCGACTCGCGCATGACCTGCGGTTCGAATTCGATGCCGTACACGTAGCGAGTCACGGTGCCCTTGACGCTGAGGAAGATCAGCGCGGCCGGGTGCGCCCATTCCGCGCGGTCGGCGATGTACGTATATGAAAAGCCGACGGCGTCTGCCACGCGGCGAATCGCCGCGCCGTCGCCGGGCGTTTCCGCGAGAAGGAACGTCCAGCCGGTCTGCGCGGCCGCGCGCTGCGCCTCGGGCAGGCGATCGATGTAGCGCGCACGCATGCGCGACAGCTTGTCGAGAGTGTCGTTGGGCTCGAGATCGATCGTGACGATGCGGAACTGCGCGCCGAGCCGGAACATGCCGTCGCTCGTCTTGTCGGCGATCTTCGGCAGCGCTGCGGTCAGCCCGTTGAGCTGCAGGTTGCACAGCATCGGGCAGTCCGAATAGTTGAACGTCAAAATGGTCGGCAGCGTCTCCGCCCCACCCTTGCCCTGCGCCAGGAGCTCGCCGAGCGTGACGACCTTGCCGTCTTGATCGCGGAACCGCGCGTCGACCGGAATCTTCGCGCCGAGCTTCTCGTCGACCTTGACCTCGTTACCCTTGTACGTCGGCGGCGGTGCGAGAATCTCGTCGCCGCCCGATTCGGGTGCAGCTTGCTCGCCCGGGTGCGCGAGCACCGGTGACGCCATGACGGCGAGAGCGAGCAGAGCGTTGCGGATCATCATCTGGAAGACATCGCCAGCCGGAGATGGAGGCCGACTGGTGATGCAGCGTGACTTACGGAGTCTTCGGTTGTGCCGAGCCCTTGGCGGCGTCGGCCTTCGGTTGTGCCGGCGCCTTCGCGTCAGCCTTCGGTTGTGCCGGCGCCTTCGCGTCAGCCTTCGGTTGCGCGGGCGCTTTCGGCTGCGCCGCGCCGCCAGCCTTGGGCGCCTGGCCCGGCTGCGGAGTCGTCGTCATCTGGGGCACGTTCGTCGGCACCGGCGTCGGCGTCGCCGCGCCAGCTGCACCCGCCGCACCCGGAACCGGCTGCGGACCGGTCGGTGCACCCGTCGGCGACATCGGCACCGACGGCGGCTCCGCTGCCGAGCCTGCAGCCGATCCAGCTTCGGGAGCCGGTGCCGCACCGAGCGCCTTCGGGCGACCGAACACGGGCTCGATCGACGGCTTCGTGCTCGGCGGGAGCGCAGGAATCAGGTGCGACGGATCCGCCTTCGCGTCCTCGACGATCTTCTGCATCGCGTTCTGGATCGGAATGCGGAACGTCGCTTCCTGACCTGGGCCGACCGAGTTCTTGCCGGCCTCGGTGATGTTACGCATCTCGTCGGCCTTGCGACCCTTCGCGGTCAGGTCCTGACCGCCGTAGTCGGCCATCGTTTGGATCTCCGACGTGTTGTTCATGTAGAAGGCCTGCAGCGCGACGATCGTCACGTAGACGAGCACCGCACCGCAGATACCAACGACAACGACGCCGATCGTGTTGAGCTTATCTGGATTGCGCTTGGGTCCTGACATGGCGGTCTCCTAGAGCTGCTCGTGCGCCAGCGACAGGCCGAGCGTCGGGTCTTTGACCGGAATCAGGTTGCCGGTCAGGTTGCGGCCGATGCCGATGAGGAGCACGCCGATCAGCGCGATCCACACGGTGAAGTCGACCGGTGACAAGCCCACGTGGTGCTCCGCGAGCGGTCCCATCAGCGGACCCTGCACCAGCTTCGTCGTGCCTTCGTACGTGGTGGCCCAGTCGTACTGCGGCATCACGTTCCAGTAGAGGTTCAGCCACGTGAAGCCGATCTGCCACACCGCGAAGAACACGAGCGACGGGCGGATGCGCTTCGTCCAGCGCGACATCAGGAACACGAACGGGAACGCCCAGTAACCGACGAGGATGGCGATGCTGACCCACTGCCAGTCGCCGAACATCCGGTACTTGTACCAGACGGTCTCCTCCGGCATGTTGCCGTACCACTGGAGCATGAACTGCGAGAACGCGATGTATGCCCAGAAGAACGTGAACGAGAACATCCACTTTCCGATGTCGTGGTAGTGCTCCTCGTTGACCGAGTGGACAAGGCGGCCGTTGCGCTGCACCCACAGCACGACCAGCGCGAGCACGCTGAACGCGGACACGCAAGCGCTCGCCCAGAAGCCGACGCCGTAGATCGTCGAGTACCACTTCGGCGCGAGTGACATCAGCACGTCGAACGCGAGCGCGCATGTCGTCAGCGCGAACAGGATCATCCCTGGACCACTCGCGATGCGGAGCTGATCGGAGATCTTGGGATCGCCGCTCTCGTCCTGCTGGCGCGACTTCCTCGCGAAGTACGCCGCCATGCCGGTGAAGATCACACCGTACACGACGTAGCGGATCGCGAAGAAGCCCGGCGACAGCCAGCCGAGCTTGTGCTGCATGTGCGGGTTGAGGGCGGCGATCTTCGCGTCGGGGTGCGCCCAGTAGTAGAGGTCACCGTAGCCGGCGACGACCGGGATCACGAACGCGAGGCCTGCGATGAAGATCAGCGGGAACGCCTGCGTCATCGCCTCGGCGAGGCGCCGCACGACCGTGGCCCAGCGGCCGCGCACCAGATGGTGCAGCAGCACGAGCCAGAGCATGCCGATCGAAATGCCGACGATGAAGCTCCAGCCAATCACGTACGAGTACATGAAGCGCCGCCAGTGGTCGCCTTGCAGCCCACCGAGCACGACCGAGATGACGCCGAACACGACGAAGATCGCGATACCGGCCTTCACCATGTTGCTGCCGAGCTTGCCGGCCTTGACCTTCTCGTTCGGGTCGAGAGTTTTCGTCAGAGCGCTCATCGGATGCTCCCCTGGAGATCGGGCGGAACGTCAGCTTGCGACGCGTTCTGCGCGCGCTGGAGCGCGCGGACGTACGCGACAATCGCCCAGCGATCCGCATGTGGGATCTGGGACGCGTAGCCCATCATCGTGTTGTAGCCATTCGAGATCGTGTTGAAGAGCTGGCCGTTCGGCATCTGCACCACGACGCCACCGTTGCCCTTAGCATCCGGCGCTTCGACGAGGTTGCGCGCTTGCCACAGGCCACCGCCCGCCTTCACGCGCTCGGGAACCATGCCGGCGCCGCGGCCGTCATAGCCGTGGCATGGCGTGCAGTAGATCTCGAAGCGGTTCTTGCCGCGATCGAGCAGCGCCATGTCGACGTTGAACGGGCGCCCGTCGGGGTACGTCTTCGGGAATGCCGTCGTCCACTTCGGCGCGCCGTCCCCACCTTCGAGGCCGTGATAGAAGACGTCGTCGGCCTGGAGGTTGTCGCGTGCGACCGTGCCGGGAATCTCGCCGCGGTTCGCGCGGCCATCCTGGAACACGTCCATCGGCTGGTCCGATCGGTATTTCGGCTGGAAGTCCATGTCCGGGAAGATGTGGATGTGCGGCTCGGACGAGTGCGAGTTGCGCGCCTTCGCCGCGATCGCGAACGGAATCAGCGCGAACGCCGTGCTCGCGACGATGAAGGCGGTGATCCACTTCGGCATCACCTTCTTCGCCGGATCCGCGTCGTAGTAGGCCGGCTCGATCGCGATCGCGCCAGCGTCTTGCAGCAGCTGCTTCGTCTTCTCGAGATCGAAGCGGCGGTCGCGCGCCTCGATGCCGACGAAGAAGCCGTCATCGGTCGCGCGGAGGAACCGGTCCTTGCGGAAGAACGGGTGCCAGACCTGCGGCAGCTTGTTGAACGCCCACATGCCGAGGAAGGCCGTGATCGCCGAGATCAAGATCGTGAGCTCGTAGGCAATCGGGATGTTCGCCGGAATTGACCACAAGGGCTTACCGGAGATGTTCCAGGTCCACGCGTACGAGTTGCAGTACCACTGCAGCAGCAGACCGCCGAGCGCGCCGGCCATGCCACCGCCAAAGATGACGGCCGGCAGGATCGTGCGCTTGATGCCCATCGCCGGATCGATCCCGTGCACCGGGAACGGCGAGTAGCAGTCGAACTCGGTGTAGCCGGCATCGCGAACGCGACGCGCAGCTTCGACGAGCTCACCGGGCGTATCGAACTCGGCGAGCACTCCGTAGAGCTCGCCGTCACCATTGACCGGCTCGGTGGCCGGCGTGTCGTGGGTGGTCGACATTAGTGGTGCCCTCCCTTCGACGGACCGCCTGCATGAGCCTCGGGCGAAGCACCCTTGAGCTCACTCATCGCGGCCACTGGCAGGAAGCGGAAGAACAGCAAGAAGAACATGACGAACATGCCGATCGTGCCGATGAACAGGCCGATGTCGTACCGCGTCGGGTGGTAGTAGCTCCACGCGCTCGGGAGGAACGACCGGGCGAGCGACGTCGCGATGATGACGAAGCGCTCGAACCACATGCCGATGTTGATGAAGATGCAGAGCACCCAGATCAGGATGTTGTTGTTCCGGACCCACTTGCTCCAGAAGAACTGGGGCACGAGCACGTTGCAGCTCACCATCATGAAGTAGGCCCACCAGAACGGACCGAACGCGCGCGAGATGAACGTGAAGCTCTCGAACGGGTTCCCCGAGTACCACGCGATGAAGAACTCGGTGGCGTAGGCGAGACCGACCATCATGCCGGTCGCCAGCATGATCCGGCACATCGCGTGGATGTGCTCTTGCTTGATGATGTGCTGCAGGTTGAACAGGAAGCGCAGCGGCAACAGCAGCGTGAGCACCATCGCGAAGCCGGAGAAGATGGCACCGGCGACGAAGTACGGCGGGAAGATCGTCGTGTGCCAGCCGGGCAACTGTGACGTCGCGAAGTCGAACGACACGACCGAGTGCACCGAGAAGACCAGCGGCGTCGCGAGGCCCGCGAGGATCAGGTACGCGCGCTCGTAGCGGTGCCAGTGGCGGGCGCTGCCGCGCCAGCCGAGCGACAGCACGCCGTAGATCGCGCTGCGGATCTTCTTGCCCTGGAGCGAGCAGCGATCGCGGAACGTCGCGAGGTCGGGGACCATGCCCATGTACCAGAACAGCAGCGACACGGTGAGGTACGTCGAGACTGCGAAGACGTCCCACATCAGCGGGCTGCGGAACTGGGGCCACATCGAGCCCATGTCGTTCGGCAGCGGAAGCATCCACCACGCGAACCAGGGACGGCCGGTGTGGAGCAGCGGGAACAGGCCCGCGCACAAGACGGCGAAGATCGTCATCGCCTCGGCGGCGCGGTTGATGCTGACGCGCCATTGCTGCCGCGTCAGATAGAGAACGGCGGAGATCAGCGTGCCGGCGTGACCGATACCGATCCACCAGACGAAGTTCGTGATGTCCCAGGCCCAGGCGACGGTGTTCGAGTTACCCCAAACACCGATACCGGTCGTGACCAGCACGTAGATCGAATAGAGGCCGATTCCGAACATGCATACGGAGATCGCGAGCGCGACGAGCCACAACTTGTGCGGCTTCGGCGCTTCGGCGATCCACGAGACGTCGCGGGTGATCGACCGGAAGGCTTCGCGAGCCTTGCCGGGTTCATGAACTGCAGCGGCGGTCTCACTCATAGTTTAGTGCTCCCCTTGGGCCTTGGGAGGCTGCGGCATCTTGGGGTGTGGATTGAGCACGCGAGTCAGGTAGCGGTTGCGCGGCTTCGTGTACATCTCGGGAAGCAGGTCGTAGGCGCGGCGGTCGGCGTGCAGCTTCGACACGCGGCTAGCCGGATCGAGCAAGTCGCCGAACACGATCGCTTCGGTCGGGCACGCCATCTGGCACGCGGTCTCGATCTGTCCGTCGGGCAGCGGGCCCTGAATTGCGCCGGTGCGATCGGTCGACGGCGTCGGGTTGCGCAGCTCCGCCTTCGCCCGGATCTTGCCGTTCTGGATGCGCTGCACGCAGAACGTGCACTTCTCCATCACGCCGCGCATACGCACGGTGACGTCCGGGTTGAACAGCAGGCGGCGAACCTTCTGGCGCGCCTCGCGGTACTCCTTGTTCCAGTCGAGGAAGTTGAAGCGACGCACGCGGTACGGGCAGTTGTTCGCGCAGTAGCGCGTGCCGATGCAGCGGTTGTAGGCCATGTCGTTGAGGCCTTCTTCGCTGTGGCTCGTCGCACCGACCGGGCACACCTGCTCGCACGGCGCGTTCTCGCACTGCTGACACGGCAGCGGCTGATGCACGACGTGCGGCTCTTCCGGCGCGCCGGTGAAGTACCGGTCGATGCGAATCCAGTGCATCTCGCGGTTGTTGATCACCTCCCGGCGGCCGACCGTCGGGACGTTGTTCTCCGACTGACACGCGACCATGCAGGCGTTGCAGCCCGTGCACGTCGTGAGGTCGATCGCCATCGCCCAGCGGTGGTGCTTGCCGTAGTCGTGCTCTTCGAACAGCGAGAGGTGCGTCGCCTTCTGGCCCTTCGCTTCCTGGACGATCGCGTCGTCCCAGAACTCCGCTTCGGACTCGGCCTTCCACGCCTTGTCCTTCGCGAGCTCCTCACCGGTGATTTCCTCGACGAGATCGTGAGCGCGGCGCTCGACCTCGTGGTCGAAACGTAGCCCCGCCGAGTCGTCGTTCGACATCAGCCGGTTGCTGCCCGGCTTGTAGTTCCAGTGGTCCTGGACGTTCGCGAGCTGGTACGTGTTGCTCGTGCCGGTGACGGTCGCGCTGCCGGCGTAATCGAAGCCGGTCGAGGAGCGAACCTTGTACGTGTCCCAGCCGGGGCTGTTGATGCCCGAGCGCAGGCCACCCGTCGCACCGGCTCTACCCGAATGCGTGCGGCCAGCACCGAGGACAAGACCGATCGAGTACTTCGCCTGGCCCGGCATCGTGTAGCAGGGCAGCGTGATCGACTTGTCGCCGACCTTCACCGTGATCATCTGGTCGTTCTTCACGCCGAGTGCGACCGAAGTCTCGGGCGACACGAGCGCGTAGTTGTCCCAGGTGATCTTCGTCAGGAAGTCTGGCGTCTCCCACAGCCAC
>DASUFX010000320.1:0-14749 GCA_036274355.1 Kofleriaceae bacterium
CGTCGAGCTGTTCGCGTGCATCGAAGCGGTATGGCAACCGATCGGCACCGCGCGCACCAATGACGATGGTCGGTTCTCGTTCGCGCTCACCGGCACCAAGCGCCTGCAGATCGGCATGCGCGATCTGTTCGTCTCGGTGACGGGCGATCGCACCGGCGCCGCGTTCATCGGCTTCGTCGCGCCGACCGGTACGAAGATGGTCGTGTCGGATGTCGATGGCACGCTCACCGAATCGGAGAACTCGTATCCCGAGTCGCTCGCGCTTGGCGGCGACGTCCCTGTACAACCCGGCGCACCTGCGGCACTGCAAATGCTGAAGGCGCGCAACTACGCCGTCGTTTACATCACGTCGCGCGGCGATCGCTTCACGCAAGACACTCGCGACTGGTTCGCCGCGAAGGGCTTCCCGCGCGGTCCGATGCGGTTGCCGCCCGCGATCGTCACGCTGCCCGGCGCGGACACCGTCGAGTTCAAGAGCAGCGCGATCGAATCGCTCGCCGCGTTCGATGTCGAGGCTGGCTTCGGCAATCGCTCGAGTGATGTCACCGCGTACATGGAAAACGGCATCTCCGCCGACCGCATCTTCATCAAGCTGCCCGAGTTCACCGAGGAGCTCATGTCTGTGCTCTCGATGAGCTCGGCGACCGGCTTCACGTCGTACGACGATCTGCGCGCGAACCAGCTGATGGCGATGTGAAGCTCAGGCGTGCTCCGCCTTCGACATGTCGGCGACGAGCTTGCGCATGAAGAGCTCGATGTTGCGCCGCAGTGCCGGGTCCTCGCAGACCGGCAACGCACGCCGCCAGGTCTCGACCGCGCGCGCGTGCAGGCCTGGGCGAAAGTAGAGATACGCGAGCCGGGTCAGCGCCGGGAAGTACGCGGGCTGGAGCTCGACGACCGCCTCGTACTCGTCGACTGCCTCCGCCCACCGCGACGCACGCTGCAGCATGTTCGCGAGCATGAAGTGCAGCTTCGGGCTCGACGGATCCGAGACGAGCGCACCGCGCAGCTTCGCGATCGCGCCCTCGATGTCACCGTTGTGATAGCGGCCGAGCGCGTCGGCGAGCACGCCCTCGTGGTCTGCCTTGTCGTCGGGCGACAGATCACGGAGCATGCGATGCAAGCGGCGCGTGTCGATCGGCTTCTCGATGTAGCCGTCGGCGGAGTGGCGCTGCAACACGTCGTCGGGAACCTGGCCCGAATCGACGACCGACGTCGTGATCACGACGCGTGTCTTCGCGAGCCGGCGGCTGCGCTTGATCGCGCGACACAGTTGGAGGCCATCGACCTCCGCCGCAGCGACGTCCGCAAACACGAGGTCGAACGGCGTGCTCGCGAGCAGCTCGACCGCCTGCGCGCCGTTCGGCACGGCCTGACAGCTCCAGCCCAGCTTCTCGAGCTCGGTCACGAGCTGGATGCGTCCCGGCGGATCTGGATCGACGACGAGTGCTTTCGTGCCGCTGTACTGCGGCTCCTTCTCGTTGAGTCGATCGAGGTCCGCAGTGAGTACGAGCGTCTTTTCTTCGAGCAGCGGATTGTTCGTGTCCTCGGTCGATGTCGTGACCGTGTTCGACGTCCAGTCGCCGGTCAGCGTCGACACCGACACGTGATCCTCCGAGGGCAGCTCCTCGCTACGCTCGATGTTGCGCGCTGCGTCCTCGGCGAGCGCGCGCTGTGCTTGGCGATGCTCGTCCTCGCCGCTGTCGGGCTGCACGATCGACAGGTACGCGCCTTTGCGCGTCGTGCTCGCGTCGTGACCGATCAGGTACGTCTCGCCCGCCTTCCATTTGCGGAACGCGACGCGAATCGTGCGTGCGAGCGTGACGTCGAGTGCGATGCGGAGCTCGACGGCCTTGCCGCGTGAGCTGCCGAGCTCGCGCGCCGGCACGATCGCGTCCTCGGGTCGGGCGGCAGCGACGACCAGCGTGCGCTCGTCTTCGTGGACGACCAGCGCGCTGAAAATTCGCGCCCACTCGATCGACACGTGCTCGAGCACGTCGAGCCGGATCGTCGACTCGTCCAGCACGATCGCGGGCCAGCCGGTCTGCACCGAGAGCGCGGCACACAGCTGGCGCTCGGTCGCGTACCCGAGCACATAGAGCTCGGACGCCACCGGGTGCCGACCACTCTGGCGAGCAAGCGCGTCAGAGAGCGCACCTGCGTCAATCGCGCCTTGCGAGATCAAGAGTTGGCCGATCGAGCCCCGCACTCGCGCACAGGGTAACACCGCCAAGTATGCAAAATCTCGACTGACGTACGGCTAGCCGATCCGCCGGATGTCGATTTGGCTGGAGATTCGGCGGATGGCTGATATCCTCCGCGTCCCGTTGGGACCCCCTATGTCCCGCGCGTGAGACACTCTGGCGCACCTCGATTAGCTAACCCAGCGTTAATCTTCGAGACAACCGGAGGCACCAGCATTGCTTAAGCGGAGTACTCCATGACCGACTTCAAGATTGGCGAGAAGGCCGTCTACCCCGCCCACGGGGTGGCCGAAGTAATCGGAATCGAGAAGAAGGAGATCAACACGACGGTGTGCTCCTTCTACGTTCTGAAGGTTCTCGCCACCGGTATGCAGATCCTCGTGCCGAAGGACAAGGCGGACCAAGTGGGCCTGCGCCCGGTCGCCACCTCGTCGGAAATCGAGGAAGTGTTCGACATCCTGCGCGAGAAGGATGTCCACATCGACAAGCAGACCTGGAATCGCCGCTATCGCGGTTTCATGGAGAAGATCAAGACTGGCTCGCTCTTCGACGTCGCCGAGGTCTATCGCGACCTGTACCGGCTCAAGAGCAGCAAGGTCCTCTCGTTCGGCGAGCGCAAGATGCTCGACAACGCCAAGCAGCTGATCGTGAAGGAGCTCGCGGTCGCGAAGAAGTGGGCCGAAGACAAGGTCGAGCAGGAGCTCGAGAAGGCCTGCGCCTGAATCGCCTAGTTGAATCGTAGGCTGGGCGCGTGCTAACGGTGCGGCGTCCATGCAGGTTCACGTAGCGAAGGCAGATATCTGGTCGTTGCCCGTCGACGCGGTCGTCAATCCGGCCAACTCGCTGGGCATCATGGGCGGTGGCATCGGTGGGTCGCTGCGTCGCCAAGGCGGTGACGTGATCCAGCAGGCCGCGATGGCGGCTGCCCCCATCGCTGTCGGCGCTGCGCTCGTGACAACCGCAGGCCAGCTACCCGCGAAGAACGTGATCCACGTTCCGACGATGGAAGAGCCCGGCATGATGATCGGCGCCGAGAACGTGCGGCGCGCGGCGCGTGCTGCGCTCATCGCTGCCGATCGCAACAACTTCAAAACGATCGCGATCCCCGGCATCGGCACCGATCTCGGCAACGTGCCGATCGATGAAGCCGCGCGCGCGATCGTCGAAGAGATTCGTGCGCACCGCCGCCCGAATCCCGAGACGATCTATCTCGTCGACACGAACGACTACATGGTCGCTGCGCTCGAAGAAGCCCTTCGTAACGCGCAAGCAAACCTGTAACGCGCGCAACGAGGATTCGTCGCGCGGGGCAAATCGCCTCGCGTGAAATCTCACAGATGATGAATTCGCTGCGAATTCACTCCGTCTCGCACGAGGACGCGACGCGCTCGCGTTAGCGTCGTTGGACTCATACGGAGGACACATGTTGCGAGGCTTGGTAGTCACCGCAGTACTCTCCGCCGCGACGATCGCGGCAGCACAGCCGCAGCAAGCGCGGCCGTCGCCAGCTGCGTCGGCATTCGACGCGAGCGGGTGGACGTTGCTCGGTACGCAAGAGGTCGCGGGTAAGCGCGACCGCGACACGTTCAACGTCGGCAAGCAGGAAGGCAAGTTCGACAAGCTCGCGATCGTCGTCACCGACTCGGACATCGAGCTCAAGGACGTGACGGTGTTCTTCGCGAACGGTGACAAGTGGTCGCCGGGCGGCGTCAAGCACGTGTTCAAGGAAGGTCAGCGCAGCCGCGCGATCGATCTTCCCGGTAACGACCGCACGATCGCGAAGGTCGAGCTCCTCTACGCGAACACGCCCGGCGGCGGCCGCGCGAAGGTCGCGGTCTACGCGAAGGACACCAAGGCAAAGCCGGCGGGCAAGAGACCCGACATGACCGGCTGGACGCTCCTCGGCGGTCAGCAGGTCGGCGGTCGCAAGGATCGCGACACGTTCAACGTCAGCAAGTACGAGGGCAAGTTCGACGAGATCCAGCTCAACGTTCTCGACTCTGACCTCGAGTTGCTCGACCTGACCGTCATCTTCGCGAACGGCGAGAAGTGGTCGCCGAAGGTCAAGGTGTCGTTCAAAGAGGGTCAGCGCAGCCGCGCGATCGACCTGCCGGGCAACGACCGCGTGATCTCGAAGATCGAGCTCGTCTACGCGAACACGCGCGGAGGCGGCAACGCCTACGTCGAGGTCTACGGCCGCGATCGCCGCAAGGGACCGAACGGCAACCCGGGTCCGCTACCGCCGAACCTGCCGACGAAGCCGGTCTTCGATGCGAACGGCTGGACGCTGCTCGGCACGCAGACCGTCAACGGCGGCCGCGATAAGGACACGATTCGGGTCGGCCAAAAGAAGGGCGGCTTCGATCAGCTGACGATGGTCGTCACCGACTCGGACCTCGACCTCCAGGACTTCACGATCGTCTTCACCGGCGGCCAGAAGTGGTCGCCGAAGTTCAAGCACGTCTTCAAGGAAGGCGCGCGCACGCGCGTCATCGATCTCCCCGGCAAGGACCGCACGATCACGCGCATCGAGCTGCTCTACGCGAACCTGCCCGGTGGCGGCAAAGCGAAGGTCGAGCTCTACGGCCGCGACGTCGGGCGCCCTGCGCCGCCGCCGTTCACGCCGATCAAGTGGGAGAACAAGGGCTGGACGTTCCTCGGCAAGAAGACCGTCGACGGCTGGCGCGATCGCGACAAGCTCAACGTGTTCGCCGCCAAGCCGTTCTCCGAGGTGATGTTCGTCGTCACCGGCAGTGACGTGCAGCTGAACAACATCGTCATCACGCTCGGCAACAACGAGAAGTTCGAGATGCCGGGCAGCGTCGTCTTCAAAGAAGGCACGCGCACCTCGCCGGTCGACATCCCGGGCGTGCTCCGCAAGATCAAGAGCGTCGAGTTCGCATACGCGAACCTGCCGGGTGGGGGGCGCGCGAGCGTCGAAGTGTGGGCGCGCGCGAAGGTGCAACCGCCAACGCCGCCGCCGCCTACGCCAGCGATTGCAACGCCGCCGCCGCCGAAGCCGGCTACGCCGCCGCCGCCTCCGCCGCCGCCGGCAGGCCCGACCGTCCGCGATCATCGCTAACTAGCGAGGCGTGATGAAACGAGGCACGTGCCACGTGGTACGTGCCGGTTTCGTTTTCGGATAAACCGCCAAGACGCCGCAGACGCCAAGTCGGAAAGCGATCTTTAGACCGAGCCATTGGCGACAAACGGTCGCGCTTGGCACGTAGCGTGTCCGAGCACAGCGCGATCGAGCTCGACTCTGATCTTGGCGTCCGCGGCGCCTTGTCGGTTGGCTCCAGGCGCGTTGGCCGTGTCGCATTAGACCGCGACGACGTCGATCGACGCGCGGCGACCGCTCGAGCCGATCAGCATGACGCTCTTGATGAAGCGACCGTTGCCGTCGAGATCGATCGTGAGCGACTTGCCCGCATTGATCTTGCCGTCGAGCTTGCCGCGCAACGACACGACCTGGCGCTGGCCGTTACCGAACGTGATCATCACGCGATCGAGATCGGTCTTGCCGCTGTTCGCCTTGAGCTCGAGCTTGGTGAACGCGCGCGTACCCTGCGCGACGTTGATGTTCGACCAGCCGTTCACGCGCGTGTTGTCGGCGAGCAGGACCGGGCGCGCGAGCGGCTTCTGCCAGCCGAACTGGCCCTGGTACTGCGCGACAGGCGCAGGCGCGGGCGGCAGCTGACGATGGTCGCGAACGTTGGGCGCTGCGTACGGCGTGGTGTACGAGGGCGCCGCGAGCGCGAGCGACGACGAACCGAGAACGAGACAGGTAACGAGAGCTTTGATCTTCATGACAGGGACTCCTTGGCCGAGCACCAAACCAGTGCTCGCCAGGTCCCTAGTGCAGCGGCCGCGCCAGCGCTAAGTGCGCGATGGGACAGGCACTACTCGGGAGCGCCGCTGCGAAGCTCGCAGACGACCTGCGGAGTCTGCAGATCCGCGGACATGGGGTCTGACCGGTCTGACCCTTCTTGCGGGGCGGCTACTTCTTGTTCGGGTTCTCGGTGTCGCCCTCCTGCGTGGAGGGGGTCGAGGGTGTCGAGGGCATGTCCGAGATCGGCTTCACCGGCTCCGTGAAGTGCGCGAAGTGAATGATCTGGCCCTTCGAGATCGCGCCCTTGTCGTCGCGGATCGCGATCACGCCGTCACCGCCGTTGCCGCAGACCTGCTCCGCAACCGCGCTCTTGAACTTCGCGGGGTCGTTGGGCGCCGTGCCGTTGTAGAGGTCGAGGACACCGAGCTCCTCGTAGCCCTCTTGCGGCGGGGTCGTGTAGACCTCGAACTTGCAGTTGTCGGGCTTCCTGCTGACCGGTTTGTTTGTAGACGGCGTGTACGTGTACGAGAGCGGGACACAACCGGCGAGCAGCACGAGCGCGACGAGTGAACGCATAGCGGTCATGGTGCCCGCGCCTTGCGTGCGGGTCCAGCATTCGGCGGCGCTGGATCGGCCATCAGCGTCGGGCCGAACCCCGCGATCGGCCTCGAAAAAAGCCCGCCCGGCCGCGTTGACCCGCCTATCTAGCGCCATATACTGCGCTCGCTTTGCAGCTCCAGGCGTACATGCCAGCAGGACTGGCGATCGTGCTTGCCCTTGGCTTCTGCGGCCTGTTCACGGCGCTCGCCGTGCTCATCGGCCCGAAAGCCACTAACCCCGAGAAGCTGAAGCCGTTCGAATGCGGTAGCGAGCCGATCGGAACTCCGCGTGGCCGCTACTCGGTCAAGTTCTACCAAGTCGCCATCCTTTTCCTCGTCTTCGACATCGAAGCTGCGTTCATGTACCCGTGGTCGATCATGTACAACCAGCTCTCGCATGACCCGATGACGGGCGCGGTCAGCGTGTTCGGCTTCGTCGAGATGTTGGTGTTCGTCGCGATCCTCGTGGTCGCGCTCGCCTACGTCTGGAGAAAGAAGGCGATCGGATGGGAGTAGAGCTCTCCACCACGCGACTCGAAGACGCCGCCAAGTGGGCGAAGCAGTCGCTCCTCGAACGCGGCTCCAACTGGGGACGTAAGTTCTCGCTGTTCTCGTACCCGTTCGTCACCGCGTGCTGCGGCATGGAGTTCATGTCCGTCGCGGGACCGAAGTACGACCTCGCACGCTTCGGCGCCGAGTTCCCGCGGTTCTCGCCGCGCCAGAGCGACCTGCTCATGGTCGTCGGCACGATCACCGAGAAGCAGGGCCCCGCTCTCAAGCGCGTGTTCGACCAGATGGCCGAACCGAAGTGGGTCATCGCGTTCGGCGTCTGCGCGTCGACGGGCGGCTTCTACCAGAACTATCACGCGATGCCCGGCTGCGATCAGGTCATCCCGGTCGACGTCTACATCCCGGGTTGTCCGCCGCGTCCCGAGCAAGTGCTCGACGCGATCATCCTGCTCATGGATCGCATCCAGAACGGGCGCGGTCACAGCCAACTCCGTACGAAGCGCGAAGAGCTCATCGCCGCTTCGACAGACGAATAGCGAGGAGTCGTCATGGCGAAGCAAATCCTCGACGCGCTGGCGGCGAAGTTCGCACATGCCGTCGAGCGCACCGAATCGAACTTTGGCGACGAGGTCGCCTGGATCAAGCGCGAGAACCTCGTCGAAGTGGCGAAGTGGCTGCGCGACGAGCAGGGCTTTGCGTTCCCGGTGTTCTGCACCTGCATCGATCGCCTCGACTGGAAGCCGATCGGCCTGCCGCCGAGCGAGCACTGGAATGAATCGAAGCCCCGCTTCGAGATCGCCTACCAGCTGCGCTCGCTGAAGAACCAACGCATTCGCCTCAAGGTCGCGGTCACCGAAGCCGATCCGCGCGTGCAGTCGCTCGCCGAGCTGTGGCCGGCGTTCAACTGGCAGGAGCGCGAGACCTTCGACATGTACGGGATCCGCTTCGACGGCCACCCCGACCTCCGCCGGATCTACCTGTACGAAGAGTTCGTTGGCTATCCGCTGCGCAAGGACTATCCGAAGGAGAAGCGGCAGCCGCTCGTGCGCCGCGACGACCTCATCCTCAATCCGCTCAAGAAAGAGGTGCGGTGATGGCGACCGAGTCCCTCAAGCAGCTCGTGCTCGGGCGCAAGGACGTCCAGGATCTCTCGGACACCGAGACGGATCTGCCACCGGATCTCATGACCGTGAACATGGGCCCGTCGCATCCCGCGATGCACGGAACCGTGCGCATCGTGCTCACCGTCGATGGCGAGCGCATCGTCAAGAGCGACGTCCAGCCCGGCTATCTGCATCGCTGCTTCGAGAAGGAGAGCGAGCACGCCACGTACACGCAGGTGTTCCCGTACACGGATCGCCTGAACTACGTGTCGCCGATGATCAACAACGTCGGCTGGGCGATGGCGGTCGAGAAGATCATGGGGCTCACGCCTCAGATCCCGAAGCGCGTGGAGTACATCCGCGTGATCGTCAGCGAGATGTCGCGCCTGACCGATCACCTGACGTGCGTCGGCGCGAGCGCGATGGAGCTCGGCGCGTTCACCGCGTTCCTCTACTTCCTCAAAGCCCGCGAGTGGCTCTACGAGCTGCTCGAGGTCGTCAGCGGCGCGCGACTCACGCACAGCTACGTGCGCGTCGGCGGCGTCGCGAAGGATCTCCCCGAGCACTTCCACACCGAGCTCACCACCTGCCTCGACAAGATCGCCGGCGTGATGGTCGAGGTCGAGGTGATGCTCAACAACAACAAGATCTTCCGCGATCGCATGGCCGGCGTCGGCGCCATGACGAAGGAAGATGCGATCGCGACCGGCTGCGTCGGTCCGATCGCGCGCGCGTGTGGCGTCGACTACGACGTCCGCCGCGACCATCCGTACTCGGTGTATCCCGAGGTCGAGTTCGACGTGCCGCTCGGCACACACGGCGACTGCTACGACCGCTACCTCGTGCGCATCGAGGAGATGAAGCAGTCGATCCGCATCCTGCGTCAGTGTCTGCGCCAGATTCCCGCCGGCCCGACGATGGTCGACGATCCGCGCGTTGCACTGCCGCCGAAGCGCGACACGTATAACACGATCGAGTCGATGATCCGTCACTTCAAGCACATCATGGACGGCATCCGCGTGCCGCCCGGTGAGGCGTACACGTTCGTCGAGGGTGGCAACGGCGAGGTCGGCTTCTTCATCGTCGCCGATGGCACCGGCCGTCCCTACAAGGCGTACTGCCGTTCGCCGTCGTTCGTGCACCTGTCGACGTCGAGCCAGCTGATCCACAACCACCTCATCGCCGACGTCGTGCCGATCTTCGGCATGATCAACATGATCGGTGGAGAGTGCGATAAATGAGTGACACGGTAACTCTCACTATCGACGGCCAGCAGGTCACGGTCCCGAAGGGCACGAACGTGCTCGAGGCCGCGCGCTCGCTCGGCAACGACATCAGCGCGTTCTGCTACCACCCCGGCCTTCCGATCGTCGCGCAGTGCCGCCAGTGCCTGGTCTCGATCGAGAAGAACCCGAAGCTGCAGCCGAGCTGCCAGCAGGTCTGTGGCGACGGCATGGTCGTCCACACGAAGGACCCGCAGTCGACGCTCGCGCGCAAGCAGCAGCTCGAGTTCACGCTGCTCAACCACCCGATCGATTGCCCGATCTGCGACAAGGCGGGCGAGTGCACGCTGCAGAAGCTGTACTTCGATCACGACAACGAGAACTCGCGCGTCGACGTCCCGAAGGTCCACAAGGACAAAGTCGTCGACGTCGGCCCACACATCGTCCTCGATCAAGAACGCTGCATCCTGTGCTCGCGCTGCATCCGCACCTGTGACGAGGTCGCCGGCCAGCATCAGCTCGAGTTCGCCAACCGCGGCGATCACGAGGTGCTGACGACGGCGCCGGGCGAACAGCTCGACAACCCGTACTCGATCAACACCGTCGATGTCTGCCCGGTCGGCGCGCTGACCGCGAAGGACTTCCGGTTCACGATGCGCGCGTGGGAGCTCGAAGCGACGCCGAGCATCTGCAACGGCTGCGGCACCGGCTGCAACATCGAGATCCATCACAAGCAGGGCCGCGCGTGGCGCCTCGTTCCGCGCCATAACCCGGACGTCAACAAGTACTGGATGTGCGACGAGGGCCGGTTCACGTACCACGCGCTGCGCGAGCAACGCCTCGCGAGTGCGCTCGTCGACGGCCTGCCGAGCACCTGGGATCGCGCGGTGACGAACGCCGCGAAGCGACTCGGCGTGTTCCTCAAGGATGCGTCGCAAATCGGCGTCGTCCTCTCGGCGCAGCACTCGAACGAAGACAACTTCGCGCTCGCGCAGCTCGCAAAGCAGTGGGGCGTCAAGCAGGTCTACCTCGCCGGTCGCCCGCCGGTGCCCGCGCGTGCCGATGGCAAGCTGCGCGTCGCCGACGTCAACCCGAACACGAGCGGCGCGAAGGCGATCGCGGAAGCGCTTGGCCTCGGCGTCGTGCAAGCGTTCCAGATCGACGCCAGCGCGGCCTCGACGCTGCGTGCGCTCGTCGTGCTGGGCGATACGTTCACCGGCCTGACTGAAGGCAAGCTGCGCGAGATCGACCTGATCACGATTTCCGCATTCGAGCGCGGTCCGGTCGCCCATGCGAAGGTCGCGTTGCCCGCGGCCGCGTGGGCGGAGAACGCCGGCACGGTGACGAACGTGCAAGGTCGCGTGCAGCGTATGCACGCGGCGTTCGCGCCTCCCGGCAATGCGATTCCGGCGTGGGAAGCGATCGTGCGACTCGCCCACGCGACGGGCGTGAAGCTTGCGTGGACACATGCACGCGAGGTGTTCAAAGACATGACCGCGGCAGTTCCTGCTTGGAAGGAGCTGACGTGGGCACGTGAGGCGCGGCCACTTGCGCTGCGCTTCGCGGGGAGCCGAGGCTAATGACTGCATCACTCGCAGCCGCGTTGCCGAGCTGGGTACCCAGTGGGTGGGCCGTGCTCGACTTTCCCGCGACCAAGTGGGCCATCCTGATCCTGCTCCTCGTGATGCCGCTCGCGTCGCTGCTCACGTGGGCCGAGCGTCGTCAGAGCGCGATGATGCAGGACCGCCTCGGTCCGAACCGCGCGAACATCGGTCCGATCAAGCTGAAGGGCATCCTTCACTTCGTCGCCGACGCGCTGAAGATGATCTTCAAGGAAGACTTCATCCCGGCGAACGTCCACAGGGGTCTGTTCGCGCTGGCACCGGTCCTCGCGCTCGCGCCGGTGTTGATCGCGTTCTGCATCATCCCGTTTGGGCCGACGATCTTCCCGCACGTCTTCACGAAGGTGCTCGACGTCAACGAGCTCGCGACGAACCCGGCCGCGCCGCAGTTCGCCGACTCGATCCGCCTGCAAATCTTCCAGGCCGACTGGGGCCTCATCTTCTACTTCGCGGTGCTCACGCTCGCGAACTACGGCGGCACGATCGCCGGCTGGGCGAGCTACAACAAGTGGGCGCTGCTCGGCGGCCTCCGCAGCTCGTCGCAGATGATGTCGTACGAGGTCGCGATGGGCATGTCGCTCATGGGCGCGTTCCTCGTCGTCGGCAGCCTCGAGCCTGGTTACATCGTCGCGCACGGCGCGTCGGCCGATATGTCGCCGGCGCATCCACTCAACTGGCTATGGCTCTGGCAGCCGGTCGCACTGGTGTTGTTCTTCACCGCGGCGATCGCGGAGACGAAGCGCGCACCGTTCGATATCCCCGAAGGCGAACCCGAGATCATCGGCTACTTCGTCGAGTACTCGGGCATTCGCTGGGGCATGTTCTTCCTCGCCGAGTTCATCGAGATCGTCTTCATCTCGGCGGTGATCGCGACCGTGTTCTTCGGCGGCTACCACGTGCCGTTCCTCGAGCCGTATGGCTTCAGCATCCAGGGCTTCGGAAGCCCGACCGGTGCGTGGACGCTGCTGTTGCCGCACGGTGTGGTGGTCGGTCTGCAGATCCTCGCGTTCGGCGCGAAGGTCGTCCTGCTGTGCTGGTTCCAGCTGATGATTCGTTGGACGCTGCCGCGCTTCCGCGCCGATCAGCTGATGAACCTCGGCTGGAAGCTGCTCCTCCCGCTGTCGCTCGCCAACATCATGGTGACGGCGCTGATCAAGCTCATCTTCATGAAGTAGAGGCGAACATGTCAGCCGCTCATCACGACACACCCGAAGTATCTGACGGCCCGAAGGTCCTCGCAGAGAAGACCTCGTCGGCGGGCAAGAAGGTCCGCACGCTGCAAGTCGTACGGCCCGAGCCGCAAGACGCGAGCTTCCTGGCGGCGAGCGCGAAGGGCTTCGGCGTCACGCTCAAGCACTTCGCTCGCAACTTCTTCTTGCCGCTCCGCAAGGCCGCCGCACGCGCGAAGGCCGGCGCACCGGTGGACGAGAAATGGAAGAACGAGATCGAGACCGTGCAGTACCCCGAGGAGAAGGTGAAGTACCCGGAGCGCTTCCGTGGTCTTCACCGCCTCATGCTGCGCGACGACGGCGCGGTTCGCTGCGTCGCGTGCATGTGCTGCCCGACCGTGTGTCCCGCGCACTGCATCACGATCATTCCGGCCGAGACCGACAACAAAGGCATCGAGAAGAAGCCGGCGGTGTTCGAGATCGACGAGCTGCGCTGCGTGGTGTGCGGCCTGTGTGTCGAAGCGTGCCCGTGCGATGCGATTCGTATGGACACCGGCGAGCACGCAAAGCCGACCGAAGAGCGCGCGGATGGAATCGAAACGCTCGAGTCGATGCTCGCGCGCGGTATTCGCTCCACTGCGAAGCAGGGTGGCGAAGGACCAGGCTGGCGCGAGACCGCGCCGCACACGCCCGACACCGAAGTAAATCGCTAGCGCTTCACGGACGCGCTCACGCATTCTTCGTCGATGTCGATCGCTTGACAGCGATCCAATTCACCGCGTGAACACGTCGTTCCGAAGCGCCGATTCATCGCGATGTCAACGCGCGTTTTTGCGTCGCTCGGCAAATTTGCGATCTGTGACGAGATTTTTTTTCTTTGCGGTGAAGTGATCCGATCCGCATTTTTTCAATTGACGGATTGGATCGCGAGCCGTAGTTTCGAAAACGAGCCCGGCTGTTCGATGCGATACCCGGGGCCAATCTGTCTCCTACATTTCTATCCAGGGATCTGCCTCTGTTCCGGGAGTGCACGCCCGCTCGTCGGGAAGCCCAAAGGATTATGCGGAGCCCACCTACGTAAATCGTAGGGGGTAGACGGCTCTACGGTCGAACGGTCGTGCTCGTTTTGGGGTGCAGCGGATGACAGCCGCTGCACCCCACTGTTTATTTCGGGCTACCCTTGAAGCGGTTTGGACCGGGACACGAACGTCACGGCAGTGACGGAGGTGCAGGCCGGGCGGGGGCCCGCACGCGATACCGTTTTACTCGGTAAGTATCGCGTCGAGTCGACCCTTGGCTTCGGCGGCATGGGGCTCGTCATCAAGGCGCACAACCTTGCGCTTGACGAGCACGTCGCCATCAAGCTGCTGCGCGAAGACGTCCAGGTCGATAACGAGAACGCCACGCGTTTTGTCCGTGAGGCAAAGAACGCTGTGAAGCTCAAGAGTGAGCACGTCGCCCGCATCCGCGACGTCGGCACGTTCGACGACGGCCGGCCGTACATGGTGATGGAGCTGCTCGAGGGCCTCGACCTCGGCAAGATCCTGCTCGATCAGGGAGTGGTCGAACGCGACCGCGCGGTCGACCTCGTGCTGCAAGCGTGCGACGCGATCGCCGAAGCGCACTCGCTCGGCATCGTGCATCGCGACATCAAGCCAACGAACCTGTTCGTCACCAAGCGGCGCGACGGCACCGATCTGCTCAAGGTGCTCGACTTCGGGATCTCGAAGGCGACGATGGGCACCGACATGAACCTGACGCAGACGCAGTCGATGCTCGGCACGCCCGCGTACATGTCTCCGGAGCAGATGCGATCGGCACGCACCGTCGATCCGCGCAGCGACATCTGGTCGCTCGGCTGCGTGCTCTACGAGCTCGTCGAAGGCCATCCACCGTTCGAGGCGGAGAACTTCGCCGAGCTGTGCGTGATGGTGTCGATCGAGCCATTCACGCCGATCAAGAACGCTCCCGAGCTCGCAGCGGTGATCGACAAGGTGCTCGCGAAACCGATCGAGCAACGATTTCAGAGCATCGCCGAGCTCGCGCACGCGCTCGAGCCATTCTCGAGCGATCCGGAACGAGCACGCCGCCAGGTCGCGCGCGTGTTCCGCGTGCTCGGTCGTTCGCACCCGGAAGGTCGCGACTCGACGCCGACGCCGATGCCGATGGCGGCAGCGCGCGGCAGTAGCTCGCGGATCAGCCAGCCGAGGATTTCGTCGTCGGCGCGGCCGCAAACGCCGATACCGAACGTGCGCGATCGCAGCGGGCTATGGAAGATGCTCCTCGCGCTCGGTGCGTTGGCCGTGATCGGTGCCGGGAGCTGGATGCTCCTGATGGGCCAGGATCACGATCCAGATTCCGCATTGGAGCCAGCGGCTGGTAGTAGTGCTGACGCCGTCGAGCCCGCGCCGGCTGGCTCGACGACCGAGATGACCGTCGAGCGCGCCGACGCAGCCGTCGAGGCCACCGAAGCCGTATCGCCCGCCG
>DASUFX010000321.1:0-15863 GCA_036274355.1 Kofleriaceae bacterium
AGATCCAGCAGAAGGCGCTGACGCTGTTCAAGACCGGCTACACGAAGGCGATCCAGATGCAGGTGTACGACGAGTACACCGCGAAGATCCGCGAGGCGCTCGGTCGGCTCGACGCCGATCACTTCCCGCCGGAGAAGGAAGGGCGAAGCCGCGAACGCAGCGCCGACCGTCCGCTCAATCCCGACTTGATGACGGAGGTGGCGCGATGAAGAAGCTCCTCGTCATCGTGCTCGTCGCGCTCACCGCTTGCGGTGGCTCGACGAAGCGCACGGTCCGCGGTGGCCGTACGGTCGAAGCCAAGCGCGAGAAGATCAAACCGGCCGCGATGAAGGAGTACGAGGCCGCGATGCGCGCGCTGCGGCTCGGCGGCCCCGAGGCTAACGAAACGGCACGAGCTCGCCTGCGCAGTGCGGTCAAGACTGATTCGACGCTGTGGGAAGGCTGGTACAACCTCGGCGTCATCGCGTGGCGCGAAGGCGACGACGACGAAGCGATCGACGACTACGGAAAGGCGCTGGCCCAGAACCGCGACCACACGCCGACGCTGATGGCGCGCGCCGAGGCGTACCGCCGCGCGGGTCGCAAGAAGGAAGCGCGCGGCGACTACGAGGCCGCGCTCAAGGGAATGGAGGAAGACGATCCTAACCGCCGCGACGCGGCAGCGCGTCTCGCCTCGCTGCTCCGCGACGGCGGCGATTACGAGGATGCGGTCGAGGTACTGCGCGAGACCGTGCGCGTGTCCGGCACCAACGCACGCATCTACACCGAGCTCGGCCAGATCTACATCGCGCAGAAGCGGCTCGAGCTCGCGCAGCTCGTGCTCGCCAAAGCGCTCGAGCTCGACGCGAAGGATCCGTCGGTCTACAACGCGCTCGCACTGCTCGCGCAGCGCCAGGGCAAATCGCAGGAAGCGTTCGAGCGCTACGACCAGGCGGTCTCGCTCGATGCGAAGTACATCGACGCCCGGTTCAACAAGGCGACCGTGCTTCTCGATGCCGGCGACTACTTGCGAGCCAAGACCGAGCTCACTGCGATCGTCGAAAACAAACAGGACGACTATGCGGCGTGGGTGTCACTCGGCGTTGCGCATCGCGGTCTCGCGGAGTTCCCCGACGCGAGGAAGGCATACGAGCGCGTGATCAAGGAAGCGCCCAAGCGCAGCTCCGCCCGCGCCGACGCGATGTTCAACTTCGCGATTTTGAAGATGGACTTTCTGAACGATCAGGCCGGCGCCAAGACCGAGCTGGAGCGATATCTGCAGGAAGCACCGACGAGTCACGCAAAACATCAGGAGGCGGAGACGCTGTGCAAACAACTCAAGTGCCGTTGAGGCATGGTGCCCCCATGCGGGGGCTGCTGACTACGCTCTTCGTGTGTGCGCTGGTCGCACCTGCAGCCGCGCAACCCAAGAAGGGTGACAAAGGTCCGCCGCCCCAAGAGGCGAAGCAGAAGGCGCCCGAAAAAGGTGAGAAGAAGGAGAAGGACAAAGTGAAGAACTTTGACTTCAACGCCCTCGACCTGAACGGCCGCATGCGCACGCCGCAGCTGCTCTACTTCCTCGAGCGCGCGAACGAAGAGCTCGAGCGCGCGAGCCTCGAGAAGCGTTCCTTCATCCCGCACATGGTGCGGAGCGTGGAGGAAGAACAGCTGTGAGCACGGTTGCCCTCCGCACAGCGCTGATCTGGCAGGACGAAGTCATGGATGACGTCGTCCTCCAGAAGCCGACGAAGATCACCGTCGGCAGTGCGGGAGGCTCCACCTTCGTCGTGCCGAACGTCGGCCTGCCGAAGAACTTCGCCATCGTGCGGCCGGGCAATCGCGGCTACTTGCTCACGCTCGGTGAGCGGATGCGCGGCACGATCTGCATCGACGGCGAACAGCGCGACGTTGCCGAGTACGTCAAGAAGAACGTCGAACGTGGCGGGTTCGCCGCGACGCCGATCAGCGGCAAAGACTGGGGCGTCATCGATCTCGACGAGTCTGGTGACTACAAGGTGTTCTTCCAGTTCGTGCCGCTCGACGATGCGACGGCACAACCGTTCTTCACGAAGCAGGTGATCACGGCAGGCATTGCCGGCTACCTGCTGTCGATCGTGACGCTCGCGATCTTCTTCTACCTGCGCGGTGTCTCGACCGATTTCACGCTGTTCAATTCCGCGCTGCTCGCCGAATTCGCCGAGGCCGGCTTCCGCGGCTGGTGCATCGCGAGCGCGGCACTCGGCGTATCCGCGATCGGCTGGTGGCTCGTCCAGCAGGAGGGCGACCAGCAAGCGTCGTTTGCATTCTCGGTCTTACTCCACGCGGCGCTGCTGTTCATGACGTACCAGCTCTACGATGGCAGCAATCCGTTCGTGTGGCCCGGGCCGCGCTCGCTGACGGGCAGCTATCTCGTCACGCGCCTCGAGCCCGAGCCGGAACCGAAGCCGGTACCGACGGTCGCGACGGTCGGCCAGAAGAAAGACACCGGCGCCGCTGCACCGAAGTCGCCCGAGAAGCCGAAGAATACGGCGACGAAGAACGACGAAGGTGCAGCCGGTGGCAAAGGCGAGACCGAGCGCGCGCGCGATCCGAACGCGAAGGACGTGCCGCCCGCTCCGCCAAAGGTCGCGCTGTTCGAGGACAAGAACCGCAAGGTCCTCGACAACATCATCGATCGCAATCTGGCGACGAGCCTCGACAAGTTCACCGGCATCAAGGGTGACGAAGTGAAGCGTGGCTCGCTCGGTTTTGGCGAAGGCACCGGAACTGGCGTCGGCGCAGGTGTCGGCACCGGCACCACGCGCGGCAGCAACAAGAACGGCAGCGGTGGCGGCGGTAACGCCGAGGGCGACTTCGTCAGCAACAAGGGCAAGATCGACACCGGCAAGGACCGTCCGGGCGGCGGCAACTGTGCGAAGCCGCCGTGCGGCACGGCGCCGAAGGAAGTGAAGGTCGTGCTGCAGGACGCCGAGGGCGACTTCGGTGGTCTCACCGCTGAAGAGATCAACCGCGTCGTGAAGGCGCGAGCTGGCATCTTCCGTGCTTGTTATCAGGGCGAGCTCAACCGCAACCCGGGGCTCGGCGGCAAGCTTGTCGTCGCGTTCCAGATCGGCGGTGACGGTGTCGTCAAGAGCGCGAAGATCGGTGGTGGTAGCTCGATGCGTAACGACAACGTCGAAGGATGCGTGAAGTCGAACATCATGCGGCTCAAGTTCCCTGCCAAAGGCGGCATCGCAAATGTGAATTATCCATTCCTGTTCCAACCGGGAGGGTAGTGATGCGGAAGCTCATCTTCATGGTCCTGATCACCGGCTGCACGAACGAGCCGCAGTACGTGTCGTGCGCGCCGATGGGCGCAGCAGCGATGGATCTGTGCAAGCTCGAGGGCGGCATGGACGATGGTATGGGCGGCACGCTCGACGAGGTCAAAGGCAGCGTCCACATCCCGCTCAGGCGCGAGGAGGATTGGAAGCAGAGCGATCAAGACAAGCGCACGGAGCTGATGGCGAACGCACCCGCGGGCGTCGACGTGCCGATCTATCGTCCCGAGCACTACGACATCTCCGTCGAGTGGACGGTCAAGAACCTGACGGACCAGCAGAGTCAGTTCCGCGTCGATCTCAATGGCGCGAACGAGGAATTCACCTACGACCCGTCGATGATCATCCTCGATCCGACCGATGACGAAGCGCCGCCGACGCCGCCGCTCGCCGGCAACATCCCGATCGATATCGGTCCCAACGCCGAGATCAGCGGCACGTTCCGCGAGGACCAGCTCGTCGAGGCGGCCATCGATCTCGATCAGGTCACGCGCGGCAACGTGAACCCGTTCCGCGCGGTGCTGACGACGTCCCGCCACGACGACCAGTTCCAGCCCGTCACGCCCTACGACTACGTCAACATGACGGGTGGCGAGCCAACGGGCCCGGCAGTCCCGAGCTACGCGTGGCGGCAGATCGTGCGCGTCGACATCGTGTTCAAGCCGCAGGCGCACATGACGATCGACTACACCGTTCGCGTGCGCGAGCACGTCGATGTCATTCCTGATGAAGGCCTCAACGACCCCGACATCAACGTTTTGGATCCGGCACCGTACGTCCCGTAGCTATTTCGCTTACGATAGCTCCTGGATGATTCGCAGCTTGCTGCTGGTGCTGGCGCTGGTGGGGACCGCGCATGCACGCCCGGCGTCGACGGGCTTCTATGCCGAGGGTGGTCTCGGCGCGGTCGTCCCGTTGCCTCCTGACTCGGACAACGCGGCCGTCGGCCCGAGCCTCAATCTACGCATTGGCCGCGACCTGTTCTCGTGGGTTTCGATCGGCGGCTACGCAGCCGTTTCGAGTCACGAAGCGACGGTCCCTCCCCCGCCCGAGGGCGAATGGTTCCAGCTCTACCGCTTCGGTGGCGAGCTCCGCCTCGGCGGTCGTGCGGATCGCATCGCGTTCTTCGTCGAGGGTGGCGTTGGCGGCACGGTGATCTCGTCGAACGTGCTCGAGAAGGTGGGCACCACCGAGCCCGGCGAGA
This sequence comes from Kofleriaceae bacterium, assembly GCA_036274355.1. GTDB lineage: Bacteria > Myxococcota_A > Polyangia > Haliangiales > Haliangiaceae > JABFXX01. The sequence goes on from DASUFX010000321.1 coordinate 4,504, forward strand.
AGTTCTCGATCACGTTCCACGGCGGCGGCGGTTTCGAGTACCAGCTCGAGAACCGCCACTACGCGATTGGCGTCGCCGTCGACGGCTTCTACGAGCCGTTGTTCGAGCAATTCAAAGCGATCGATTCGCGGCTCTACCTCCGCTACACGTACGGCGGCGGCTAACGCATTCGAGCTGAAGCAGTCGATCGACGTTCAAACCAGCGCACAGCCGGTCCCGTCGGCACTTTCGCAAAAGAGATCACCGCCAAGACGCCGGGGACGCCAAGCGCAGAGATCAGGTTACGCGCGCGTCCTGCTGCCACGACCGTTCGTGCAGAGCGCGATCCAAACCCTACTTCTGATGGCGGCCTTGGCGTCTGCAGGCGCCTTGGCGTTTATCCGGGGCGGCTATGCGCCTGACGCTGTTGCGTGAACCAAGCGTCAACGCAGCGCGCGTTTCCCGGTGCCGACCAGATCGAGCAGCACGCGGCGAAACGGCGCATTCGCATCGAGCATGCCGATGACGGCGCTGACGCCGAGGCGTTGGCGCCAGAGCAGCAGCACGCGGGCTGGCAGCTGCACGCCGCCCGCGTCGAGCACGCGCGCGGTCGTTTCGGCGAACCGTCCCGCATAGTCGGCGTCCCAGTGAAAGTTACCGTGCGTCGCGAGCGGCTGCGCGAGCGCACTCTCCCAGTCGCGGTGGGCGGTCGTCGCGAGCATGTCGGTGCGGCGCAAGAGCCCTGCCCGCCCGAGCGCCACGCGAAACCGCTCGGCGCCGGTGACCGCTTCGTCGTCGAGGAGGCCCCACCAGATCTCGCGATCGAGATCGCGAATCGCGTCGGGCAGCTCGAGTGCGCAGCCGAAGTCGAGACACCACACGAGCGCGTGACCATCGGCTTCGACTTCGACGAGAAAATTGCCTGGGTTCGGGTCGGCGTTGAGCAGGCCGTGCGCGAGCGGCGAGCCCCACGCGAACTTGTAGATCGCAGCCGCTGCTTGCGCGCGTACGTCGGGCGCACCGCTCGCCGCGATCTCGACCATCGGCTTGCCCTTGGCGCGCGTCATCGTGAGCACGCGTTGCGACGACAGCTCGCCGATCACCTTCGGTACGCGAAGCGACTTGTCGCCGTCCCACGCCGCAGCAAACTTCATCTGCGCAGCGGCTTCGGCGCGATAGTCGAGCTCACCGCGCACCGCATCGCCGAGCGTGTGAAGGGCCTCGGTATCGAGACTGCGCCCGATCTCCGCGCCCGCGAGCTTGCGGATGAAATCGTCGTCGTCGAGATCCGCGCGCAGCTTGTCGGCGACGCCGGGATACTGCACTTTGACGACGACGTCCGTGCCGTCGTCGAGCTTGGCGGCGTGGACCTGGCCGAGCGAAGCGGCCGCGAGCGGCGACGCATCCCAGTGCGCGAACAACGCCTGCGGCGACTTACCGAGATCCTTCTCGACGACCGCCGCGATGTCACCCGCTGCCATCGCTGGCACGTGATCCCAGAGGCCGCCGAGCACCGCACGCGCCTGTGCACTCGCGCCACGCGCACGACCGAGCGTCGCGCCCGGATGATAAGCCGCGAGCTGCGCGACCTTCGCGAGCCCGCCCTTGAGTCGCCCGGCTTGCGCTGCGAGCGCGCGTGCCGCTTCCTCGTCGACGACGTGATCGTCCTCGTCGGAGCCGGTCGGGTCCGTGGTGAGCACCTGTTTCGCGCGCGCCCACAGCCGTGCGAATCCGACCTTGCGCTCTGCCCACTTCCGTTCGTCAGTCACGCGCGAGCTCCGGAAGCTTGTGCAGGCCCGAAGGATCGTCGGTCCAGAACAGCTCGACGCGGTTCTTGCCGGTCTTCTTCGCGCGATAGAGCGCCTTGTCGGCGCGGCGCACGAGATCGACGCCGTCAGCCGCCTTGCTCTCCGGAAATGCCGAGATGCCGAGCGATGCGGTCACGCCGAGCGAGCGCGGTGGCTCGTCATCGGTGGTGATGCGCAGCTCGGCGATGGCTTCGCGAATACGCTCGGCGAGGTTGTACGCGCCGACCATCTCGGTGCGCGGCAGGATCACCGACATCTCCTCGCCGCCATAACGCGCCGCCGTGTCGACGCCACGCATCTGTGCCTTGATGACGTTCGCGATCGCGCGCAACACACGGTCTCCGACGAGATGCCCGTAGGTATCGTTTAGTTTCTTGAAATCGTCGACGTCGAGCATGATCACGGAGAACGGCGTGCCGTAACGCCGCGACCGCTCGATCTCCTCCTCGATGCGTGCGTCGAAGTAGCGACGCACGAACAGCCCGGTCAGACCGTCGACCATCGCCAGCTCGTAGAGGTGCGCGTTTTGGAGCGCGGCCGCGATCTGCAGCGCGAGCGACTCGAGCAACGCCAGATGTTCGGGCTTGAACGCGCCGACGCGCGACGACTGCACCGCGACTACGCCGTCGCAGTCGCCGTACATGAACAGCGGTGCACCGAGCCAGGAATGCATGCCGTGGCTCGGCGTATCGGTCGCGACGTCCGATGTCGTGAAGTCGTCGATCCGTCGCGCGACGCCATTCTTCATCACCCAGCCCGCGGCGCCTTCGCCGGGGCGCATCGGATGACGGAAGAACTTGTCGCGCCCGCGATCGAACGCGTCGATCACGAGCTCGGACTCGCGCCCGGTGCGACGGTGCACGAGCGTGACGGCCTCGGCCTCGGGAATTGCCTTGCAGACCTCGCGCGCGACTGCTTCGACGAGCTCCTCGCGCTGCAGCGACGACGAAAATCTCCGAGCGGTCGCGTTCAAGATCTCGAGGTCGTGCACGCGCTCTTGCAGCTGGTGCCGCGCACGCGACAGCCGCGCGAACACGAAGTTGATGAGCAGATACGTGAGCGAGAGGAGCGCGAACCCGAGCGGCTGCTGCGGATCGTAGAGCAACACGAGCACTGCACCGATCGGCATCAGCGACGCCTCCGCGACGATGCCCGGCAGTGCGAGCTGACGCAGATACTCGTTCCACTGATGGCCGAGGAAGCGGAGCCGCAAACCTTGCAGCGCGTAGTGCGCGACCAGCAGCGTCGAGGCAATCGCGACAACCCGCAGCGTGACCCAAACTGGATCCGCCTGATGGCCAACGCCGCCTCCTGCAAACACCCACGCGCAGCCCACGAGCAAGCCGCCGCTCATACCGCCGAAGTACACGACGTAACCGAGCTCCGCCCACCAGCCGTCGGGATCGAGGTCACCGCGCCGCTGCTTCGCGGAGAGGCGTGCGGACGCATCCAGAGTGAGCGCCAGCGCCACAAGGCGGCCCGCCTCTACGGTGCCTACGCATAACGCGGCAGCGACGTAGTACGCCGAGTCGAGTGACAGCACGCTGCCTTCGACGAGGCGAAACGCGAGTGCGCGGGCCGTCAGGATGACGACGACGAACAAAATGATCGGCAATGCGGGCGCGAGTGGGTCGCTCGGAATCAAGCCGAGTGCCGGCAAGCCGAGCACGACGAACCAACCGATGAGACCAATCGCGATCGTGAACGCGTGGCCGATCCAGCGCCGAGCCGGTGCAGGCAGAACGGTGCCTGACTGCGAGTCTGGGCGACCGTTACTCGTCACCGCGCGGATCTATCAGATACTGCGACAGAAGTCGCGGAACCCCGAAAAGCGCGAAAGCCCCCGCCACCGTAGGTGGGAGGGCTTTCGGTTGAGGTTGATAGGTCAGATATCGATGATCATCACGCCACGCTCGGTCTCCTCGCGCGGAGGAGTGACCGTCGAGCGCGGGCCGGTATCGCGTTCACGCTCGATGGGAAGCTCAGCCCGACCCCGTTCACTCTCACGGCGTCGTTCCTCTTCTTTCTTGAGGATCTCTTCGATAATCCAGGGATCCAACATGGCGGACCGCCTTTCATGGGACGGATGGTCGAGCCTAACTAGTTATCTTTGCGTAGCTCCTATCCTCCAACACTGCAACCTGCGGGCCTTGTGACGATGAATCCCGCACGTTCATTCTAACGCATGGATATCCGCCAGGCTCCACTTCGCGCACGCGATTTCGCAAGTCGGCGAGATCGACTCAATCAGGGCACCGCTCGGGCCTACAGCCCTCACTGACGCACGGGGTCGTCGACGTTTATCGAACGCACGCGCCACGTTGTGCTCGATCTCTACACCCTTACTTTTTTGCGGAGTGTGAGTGACGAATCTGGCACCTGGCAGATCCACCAGGTGGGCAAATCCCCACATCGGTGGCAGCCCGAGGCGCCAGCTCTAGTCGAGGTCTTTGAGCTTCCAGACGCCGTCTTCTTTGACGAACTTCACTTCGAATCGGTCGCCATAGCTCATCCGTGCGTCATTGCCGCGCTCGATGATCGGCTCGTCGACGTTTGCCTCGAGCGTGTTCATGAGCGTCTCCATCTGCTCTTTGCTCGGGCCCGTGAACTGCGCCTTCATCTTCGTCGCGTCCATTTTCTCGCGGTACTGATTCGGCACGAAGCGCAGCATCACTTCCCAGCGCTCGAGTCGATACGCGCGAATGAACGAGCGCAGCGCGCCCTTCGGCGTCGACTGATCGTAGAAGCCGAGCGGGTTCGAAGCGATTCGCCAGCGGCCGCCCTCCTGGACGAGCCGCATCTGATCACCGAGGCCGTACTCGAACTCGGCGGTGACTTCCATGCTGCCGTGCTTGCCGCGCAGGCGGTCAGCGGTCTCGTCGACCTCACGCGGGTTGTCACGCATCATCCGTACGTAGTCCTCACGCGAGACCTTGCTGCGAAAGCCCGACGACATCAGGTCGTAGGCGTCGCCGAAGTCGTGGTTCTTCAGCGCGCGGCCGTACTTGTCGAGCGTCTGCGACGGTCCCCTTGGCCGGCCGCAGGCAGCGGCGGCCCCGAGGCCAAGAACGACGCAGATGCAGAGAACCAAGCGCACGACGGGGTTATAGCGAAGCCCTGACGGCCTCGCCACTCCGGGCTCGGAGATGATCGCCGGCAAAGCTCCCCGTCGCGACGAGCTGCGCGAGGGCCGCAATCACGAGTGCGCCAGCAGGTACCCACATCGCCTGGTAGAGCGACGAGTGGTCCGAGACCACGCCGACGACATAGGACGACGACGAGGTGCCGAACAGATGCATCGTGAAGATGACAAGCCCCTGCGCGGCAACCAGCTTGTCGCGCGGCGCGAGATCGTCCACGGTCGCGGCCATCGGCGCGTGGTACCAGCTGAAGAAGAAGAAGTTCGCAGTGCCCGCGATGTAATAGAGCGGATTGACGCCGTGGCCGGTGAGCCACGTGAACGAGTAATCGCCGACCGTCAGCGTGCGCAGGTCGAACGTCGCGACGCCCTGCAGCTCGAGGCACGCGATCGTGCACGGAATCGCGAGCGTCATGCCGATGACGATCGTCCACAATCGGCCCGCGACGAATCGCGAGCGCAGGCGATCCGAAAGCCGACCGCCGACAATGATGCCGGCGACCGCGCCGACCATCGCGACCATGAGCAGCGACGTCGCGCTCTCTTTGGTCATCGCCTTCTCGCGCTCGAGAAAATCGAGAAGCCACGCGTTGAAGCCGCCGGCCGCGAATGCCATCGCCGTCGTCGACACCATCAGCCAGCGCAGCGTGCGAATGCGCAAGAGCTCCTTGCTCTCGACGACGAACAGCCTGCCGAGCTGCAGGATGTAGCGCGGCAGCGACACCTTGTCGTGCGGAGCCGGATGCGCGGGCACCGGCAGCGTGAGCATGACCAGCGCGAGCACCACGCCGGGGATCGCGAGCACGACGACGACCGCTGGAAAGCCAGCGATCGCGCCGACGCCAAACCCGGCGACGCCGCCGAGCAAGAGGCCGAGGTTGAAGATCGCCATCCGGCTCGCCTTGTGCGGGCCTTCGTAGAGCTGGCCGAGGATCGAGTTCGCGACCGGGACGACCGCCGCGGTGCCGAAGCCGAGCAGCGCGCGAGAGATCGCGAGCTGTGTCGTGTTCTGCGCGAGTGCACCGGCGGCGCCGGCTACGCTCGCGAGCAGCATGCCGAGCGCGATCACGCGACGGCGGTCGTAGCGGTCGCCGGCCCAGCCAAACGGCAGCGTCGCGATCGCGTGCGGGATCAAGAATACGGTTGTGAGCAGACCGAGCTTGGCGTCGCGCAGGCCGAACAGGTCTCGCAGGTCCGGATAGACCGCGAACAGCGAGTTGCGCATCGCGTACGCGATCAGGTTCGTCAGGCCGAGCGCGACGAGGATGCGCGGACCGCCGGCGCGCCGCATCCACAGCGACTCTCGCGGTGAAACCTCAACCGGATGTCCGCTGCTCATCGCCCACCTGCCACGATAGCAGCCCTGCCCGAGCGCGTGTCATGGCGCGTTGTCTTGGGTCGCCGTCGATTCCTGGATCGTCACGTCGTATTTTGCCTCGACGGTCGCGTTCGCGTCGGGGTTCTTGATGCGCACGACCGGACGCGTGTTCGCTGGGACGATCGCGGTCAGCTTCTCGGCGACGCCTTTGCCACCCTTGTTCGCGATCGCGACCGACTTGCCGTCGACGAGTAGCTCGGCGTCGAGATTGATCTCGCCGGGCGTGTCGACGTTGACGTCGATCTGGCGCGCGGTCCCCGCGGGTGAAAGCCCGAAGCAATCGATGTCGCCCGGGCTCCACGTCGCGTGCACGACCGTGCGATCGGTCGGCATCATGTACGGCTTGTCGACGAGATCGTTGGGCTCGACTTCCTCGTCGGTGCCACCGATCCGCGCGGTCGCGTGCAGCGTGTACGCGGTCTCCGGGTTCGACTTGTCCGCGCGCACGGTCAGATAGTGAAACGGCGGCGCGCCCTGCGGCACGTTCGGCATCAGCCCTTTCATTTCGAGCGCTGCGCCCTTCGGGGCCTTGCGCGTCGCGAGGGGTTGGCCGATGCCGTCGCTGATCTCGAGCTCGAGCGCAATGCCCTCGATCGCGCTGACGTGCACGTCGAGCAGATTCTTGTCGGACAGCGTCTCGACCGACAGCTTCCAGACGTCGCGATCGCCCGACCAGCCGATGAATCCGGTCGCGTTGTCGGCGACGATGAGATCGTTCGCGGTTCCGCGGTCGTCATCGGGCTCGTGCTCGCCGCCCTTGCCTGGATCGATCATCTGCGTCGACAGCTCGTAGACCGGAACCGCGACCGGCGCCGACGGCGGTTCTTGCTCGGGAGCCTTGCGGCCCTTCGCTGGCTTCGCCGGTTTCGCGGGCTTCTTCTTCACCTGCTTCACGATCAGCGTGTAGCGGCCCGGCGTCACGCCGACGTTCGGCAGGCCTTCCTTCACACGGGCGGCGCCGCGATCCGATTTCGCGATCGTCGTGGCCGACGCATCGGCGAGCTCGAGCGACAAGTCCATGCCCTCGACCGGCGACAACGTGACTTGTAGAACCCCGGGCTTGTCGATCGTCAGGTGGTAGTAGTCGACGTCGGTCTCCGGATCGATCTTGCCGCGCGCGGTGCCGCCGATCGACATCGGGGTCGCGACCTCGTCGCCGTCGTTCGGCTCGATCTCGTCGGCGTTCGGGCCGGGGCCGTGACCGGCATCGAGCAATTGTGGCTCGTCGATCACCTGGACCGGCGCCGCACTCCCCGTGCGCTTCGTCTTCGTGCCGCCACCTCGGCACGCGACGACGCACAGAGCGATCGCTACGGCGAGCACAACGTACTGCTTCATTGAACCTTCGACTTCTCCGCGAGCCCGGCCAGGAACTCTGCTTGTGAAACCACCTGGCCGTCGACTTTGATTTCACCCTTCATCTTGAAGATCTTGCCTTTGCGCAGCGGCACGACTTCGATGTGCAGCTGGTCGCCCGGCACCACCGCTTTGCGGAACTTCACGGCATCGATCGCCATGAACAGCATGACATGCGTCGACGCGTCGAACTGGACTGCTTTGGAGGCCAGGATGCCGCCAGCTTGCGCCATTGCCTCGATCTGCAAGACGCCCGGCATCACCGGGACGCCGGGGAAGTGCCCCTGGAAGAACGGCTCGTTGAACGTGACGTTCTTGAGCGCGATAACCTTCTCCTCGGTCAGCTCGAGGACCCGGTCGATCAGCAAGAACGGATAGCGATGAGGGAGCAGACCGAGGATCTGCTCTGCCTTCAGTACGCCTGGCGCATCCATGCGCCGGAGACTATCCCGCCCACCCCGTCGGGGCCACTGTCACGCTGGCCGCGATAGGCGGCCGCGCGATCACTTCATTTCGGCGTTGAGCTTCTGCGTGAGGTCGACGGACTTGTCGGCCCACACCACCGCCTCGCGGTCGACGATGATGTTGACGCCCTCGGCCTTCGCGAGCGCCTCGATCTTCGGGCTCGCCTGCTTCAGGAGATCCTGGATGAGCTTAGCGCGCTCGCCGGCAAGCTCGCGCTCGAGCTTGACGTAGGTCTGCTGCAGCTCGACGAACTTCTTCTCGAGCTCCTGGCGCTTCGCCGCGAACACCTCGGGCTTCAGCACGGCCTTCTGCTTGTCGAGATCGGCGTCGGCCTTCTTGAGCTCTTCCTGCTTCTTGTCGAGCTCGCTCTGCTTCGTCTTCCGCGTCTTCTCGAACGCGTCGCTGGCGCGCTTACCGGCCGGCGTCGACGACAGCGTGTTGTCGATGTCGATCACGCCGATCTTCGGCGCAGGAACGGCACTCGTCGCCAGACCCGACAGGAGCGGGCTCACCATCAAGCCTAGACCGAGACAACCAAGGGCTAGATACCGGTTCATGGGCACCTCATACGACGCTTTGGACGAGCGGCCAACGGGATTGTTCAGAAGAAGTTGCCGATCGTGAATTCGAAAACCAGGGGATCTTCGTTAGGTTGCGCGTCCAGCGGTATGCCCCACTCGAATCGGAGGGGGCCAATCGGCGAGATCCAGCGGAAACCGAAGCCGACTGATTTACGTAGGCCGGTCGTGAGCGACTCGGCTGCGCGGAAACACGGATCGAACTTGATCGAGATCTGGCTGTTCTTGCGCTGCAGGCCCGAGCAGTAGCGGTCCTCGAGGTTGTACGCGTTGCCCATGTCGTAGAAGACCACGCCCGAGATGCCGACCTTCTTGAACAGCGGGAACTCGATCTCACTGTTCCAGATCACCTGCATGTTGCCGCCGAGCGGCAGGCTCGACAGGTTCTGGCCGACGTCGCCCGGGTTCTGCGTACGCAGCTTCGGACCGAGCGAGAGTGGCGCGTACCCGCGGATGTTGTAGATACCGCCGACGAGGTAGCGCTCGCTGATCGGCACGCCGAGCGGATCGGTCGACGTCGTGACGCCGAGCTCGGCGTTGATCTTGAGGACGAACGGTCCCCAGATCGGGCGGTAGTGGCGAGCAAAACCGCCCCACCGCACGAACTTGTTTTCGGAGCCGGTGTACTGGCTCGCGTACTCGGCGAAGATCGAGTGGTACCAGCCGGCCGTCGGGAACAGGCGGTTGTTACGCGAGTCCCAGGATAGCGAGCCGCGGATCGACGACGTCACGCCGCCGCGGAACAGATTCGCGACCTGCGTCGACGCGATCGGTGCGCTCACCGCGCCGAGGCTTGCGATGCCGCCCGAGCCAGTCGTGATGCTGACGTCCTCGAGCTTGTACGGGAGGAATGCGCGCGCTTCGTACGAGAGCGGATAGCCCCACGTGAGCGTGCCACCCGATGCATTGCGGTAGAACGAGCCGAAGCCGCGGCTCTGGTTGTAGAGGTCGAACGCGAACGTCCACTGGGTGTCGAGGAAGTACGGCTCGACGAAGCGGAGCAAGAACAGCTGGCGGAGAGAGCTGATCTGCGCCTGCAAGGCGAGCGTCTGGCCGCGGCCGAACAGGTTGTTCTGCGAGATCTGTGCTTGAGCGATGAAGTTCTCGACGCTCGAGAAGCCGGCGCCGATCTGGAACGTGCCGGTCGGCCGCTCGGTAACCTCGACATTGACTTCGACGAACTCGTCGGAGCTACCGCGCTTCGTCGAGACCACCACGTTCTCGAAGAAGCCGAGCGCCATGATGCGGCGCTTGGAGACCTCGAGGTTCGTGTTGTTGAACAGCTCGCCCTCGGAGATCTTCATCTCGCGGCGAATCACCTTGTCGCGCGTCTTGCTGTTGCCGCGGATGTTGATGCGCTCGAAGTACGCACGCTTGCCGCGCGACACCTCGAACGTGAGCGAGATGGTCCGCTTGTCGAGATCGACCTTCGTCAGCGGCAGCACGTTCGCGTACGCATAGCCCTGGTCCTGATAGAACGCGGACAGGTTCTCGCGGTCCTCGGCAATGCGCGTGCGCGAGAAGATCATGCCCGGGCGGATCTTCACTTTCTCGAGGTTCTTCGCCGCGCCGCCGATCAGATCGCCTTTGAAGTTGACCGCGCCGATCGTGAAGATCGGGCCCTCGTCGACGGGAATCGACAGGTACATGTACTGCTTGTCGCGGGACAGTCGCAGCTGCGGCGTGCCGACCTTGACGTTCGCGTAGCCGCGATCCCAGTAGTGCGCGCTGACGAGGAGCAAGTCGCGCTCGAATGCTTCCTGGCTGTAGGTGCCGCTGTCGTTCAAGAAGCTGAGCGCATCCGCGCGCCGCGTTGCGATCGAGTTACGTAGCTCCTCATCGGAGATGTTGTTGTTACCGATGAACTGAACCTCGCGGATTTTGACCTTCGATTTCTCGTCGATCTTGAACCAGACGTCGACCTCGGCTTCGTTGACCGGCTTGATCTCGTAGTCGACGGTCGCGAGGTAGAAGCCCTTCTGAACGTAGAGGTCCGCGATCTTCTCGCGGTTCTTCTTCACCTTCGAGATATCGACGATCGCGTCGAGCTCGAGGTCGATCACCTCGTTGATCTTGTCGAGGCCGAGATCGCTGTTGCCCGCGACGAGCACTTTGCGAATCGCCGGCTTCTCCTTCACCGCAAACGTCAGCGTGATCGCGCCGCTCGTGCCGACCTCGCCTTCGACGTCGATGTCGGCGAAGAAGCCCATCTTCCACATCGCGCGCAGATCTTCGCGCAGCTTCGCAGCGTCGAGCAGCGTGCCCGGCTTGCTCAGCAGCTGGACGCGAATCGCATCGTCCTCGACCTTGCGGTTCCCGCGGAACTGCACGCGCTCGATCGGCCGGCCTTGCCACGTGACCGCGCCACTCGCACTCGGCGGCGGCGCCTGCGGTTGTGGCGCGGGTTGCTGCGGCGCGGGTTGCGCGGGTGGCGTCGGTGCTGGTGCTGGTGCCGGCGCTGGCGCTTGCGCTGGCGCTTGCGCGGAGCCACTGCCTGCTCCGCTTCCGGTGGCGGGCTGTGCAGCCGCACCCTGCGCCACGATCGCGACCACGAGCACGCTCAGCCATACGCGGATCACGACTGCACTTCCTTCGCGGGTGTCACGTCCGTCGCCGGTGCGGCACTGTCTTCGCTCGCGTCGGCATCGCTCGGATCG
>DASUFX010000322.1:0-11212 GCA_036274355.1 Kofleriaceae bacterium
CCGGGCGTGACGACGGCGCACGGGTCCCGCCCGATGCTGCGGCGATCGCCGAGGCGCTGCGCGGCGCGCTCGACGACACGATGCTCGCGAACCTCTTGCAGTCGATCGATCTCGGCCTCTTCGCCGAGGGCATGCCCGGCCTGCGCGGCGACCTTCGCGTCGTGCCGCTCGCCGAGGTGCTGCAGCTGCTCGACGTGCAGGAGCAATCCGGTGTGCTCACCGTCGAGCGCTCCGGCGCCCGCGTCGACATCTACTTCCGGCGCGGCCGCGTCGATCAAGCGATCGCCGAAGGCGTTCCCGACGAGTTCTTGCTCGGGCGCTTTGTCACCGACGCCGAGCTGATGACGCGCGGCGATTTCGAGGCGTTCATGGAGTCGCGCCTGCGCGGATCGCAGCCCGGCGTGTCGGCGCACAAGCTGCTCGGTCAGAGCCTCGTCAAGCTCGGCCACCTCGCCGAGACCGATCTGCGCGCGTGCCTCACGCGCCAGTCGAGCGAGCTCATCTACGAGATCCTGCGCTGGCGTCACGGCCGCTTCCGGTTTTCCGCCGGCATGGAGCTGCCACCGTCGGTGATCGACGCTGCGCTCGGCCTCGATGTCGAAGCCGTGCTGATGGAGGGCTACCGTCGCGTCGACGAGTGGCATCTCATCGAGCGCGCGATCGACAACTTCGATGTCGTGTTCCTGCGCAACGAAGACTCGGTCGCCCAGATGGGCCGCGGCCGGCTGACGCGCGAAGAGCTCGCGGTGCTCGAGCTGGTCAACGGCAAGAACTCCGTGAAGGACATCATTCGCAAGTCGCGAATGGGCAGCTTCGAAGTCAGCAAGATGTTGTACCGGCTGCTCAGCATCAAGCTCGTGCGCCGGCGCGTGCTCCCAGTCGCCGTCTAGGCGTGCGTAGAGCACGGCGTCGAAGCGCCCGCGTCTGCCGCTTCGCGGCTCCCAGAGAAAACGCCAAGAAGCCAAGAACGCCAAGAGGAAAGTTTTCGGGATCGCGTTCTGCTCGTACGACCGCCGCTGCAGACCGCGTCGAAGACCCCACCCATCTGGTGGCGTCCTCGGCGGCAAGGCTTCTTGGCATGAGATCTGGAGCACGTCGTGCGTTACTGCGGCGTGCCGCCCACCGGCAGCGCCGGCGGATTCGCGAGGCAAGCCTGCAGCGACGGCGTCTGCGTCCAGCCGCAGCTGCCATCGTTCTGACGCGCGCACACGCCGTCCTTGTAGCAGCCGTACTCCGGCTTGTACTCGCACGTCGTCACGACCTCTTTGCCAGGCTCGGTGCACACCGTGCCGCTGCAGCCGGTCGTGATGCAGTCGTTCGCCGGCGACGGCGTCTTGTTCGACGCTTCGCTCGGCGGGTTCGACTTCGAGCCGCACGCGAGCAGCAGGATCAGCAGCGCGTATCGCATGCGCGGCACTCTAGCAGCCGTAACAGAGCCGAAAAGGACAGCTGGCGCAGCGCCGCGTGATGAGAGGGTGAGGCGCGGCGCCGCGCCAGTGTTGAACGATTGGCTACGCGCGACGCTGGCGGCGACGCAGGACCACGAGGCCGAGCGTGAGCACCGACAGTGCGAGCGGGCCCGCGGGGTTCGTGCCCGCGCTGCAGCAGCCGCCGTCGTCCGTACCTTCGGTCTGGCACGTCGCCGAGCAGCCATCGCCGTCGGTCGTGTTGCCGTCGTCGCAGGCCTCGTCGGTGTCGACGTTGCCGTTGCCGCACAGCTGCGAGGGCGCGCCCGGACGAACGAGGCAGACTTCGTCGACGTTCCAGCCGGAAAGCTCGAGGCCCTGATCGCTGACCAGCTGGAACTTGAGCGTCATCTTGCCGCTCGCCGCGTACTGCGCGAGGTCGACGTCCTGGAACCGCCACTCCTTGTCGGTGTGGTTGATCTCGGTCTGCGACTGCATGTCGCTCGTCTTGTTCTGCCAGACGATCTGATCGTTGACGCTGATCGTCGCCGGGTCGTAGACGCCGTCCTCGACGTTCAGCCAGCGGTAGTACTGCAGGCGCACGTCGGTGTGACCCTGCAGATCGATCTCGGGCGACTGCGCGTACTGCGTCGTGCGCGGGTTGTAGAGACCGTCGTCGCTGCCGAGGTCGATGCCGAGCACGTTGGTGCCGGCATATGCGCTCTTCGGATCGCCGGCGAGGCCCATCGGCGCACCGACTTCGAATTCGACGCGGTTCGTGGTGCCGCCAACGGTCCAATCACCGAGGCCGCCCTCGAAGTCCGCGCACCAGATCTTCTCGACGTTGCCGACGTACATCTGGTACTCGGGGTCGGCTGGGTTCTGCGGGTACGTCAGCGACGAGCCGTCGGAGAGCGTGACCGTCACGTGATAGAGCACGACGGTGCCGTCGGGCTGGGTCGGGATGCTCGCGCTCCACACGTCGCCGCTCGCGGCGAGATCGATCTCGGTGCCGTTGCCGCCCTTCGGCGTGTACGTGAGCTTCGCGCCGGTAACGTTCGGCGGCGGGCACTCGGTCTGCGTCGGCGGACGGATCGTGATCGAAACCTTGTAACCGTCGCGCGTCGGCGGCTCGAGGCCGATCGTGACCGTCGGGTCGGCGAGACCGTGGAGGCCGAACGCCGTGTTGATCACGCACTGGTTCGGCGTGCCGTTCGCGAGGTTTCCGTCGTCATCGTCGGCGACGAGTGCCTCGGCGTAGCTCGACGGGATATCCGACGCGCGCTGGATGATGCCGTAGAAGATCTTGAGCAGGCGGTCTTCGCCGGCCTGGTCACCGAGCTTCGCGATCAGGCCCTTGCGGAGATCCCATAGCGTCTCGCCGATGATCTCGCCTTCGTCGTGCGGCTCACCGTCGGCGTCGTCCGGCCACTTCTTCTCGGTGCCAACCGGATCGAGCTCGCGGAGCGCTTCGTCGTTCATGAAGAAGCCGCGGCCCATGCCGTGGTCCCTCGTGATCGAGGCAGCGAGCGTGTCGCCCATGCCCTCGCTGAGCGAGCCGTCGAACGCGCCGGCGCCCGGGATGATCGACTGCGCGTGAACCGAGTGACCGAACTCGTGATAGACGACGTCCGTCAAGCGCCCGGTGTTCTCGCATTGCGTCTGCGCCGTCGTTGCCGACTTGCGATAGAAGTGGATGTCGTTGCCGGTGGAGTACGCGTTGCACGTCTGCGACTCGTTCACGGTCGCCGACAGCAGGTTGTTCAGCCACGCCAGGTTCGGGTTGAGGCGCGTGCGGACGAACTCCTTCGCGGTGCTGGCCGCGATGTACGTGATGATCTCGGCGTCGTCGTACTCGACGCTCGCGCGGCTCCACGTCACCGTGCCGCCGTCGTTGAGCGTCAGCGAGTCGGTCGCGAGCGCGCCCTGCTTGTTCGTGATCTTGACGTACTGACCGACGAGGCCCGGCGTCACCGTCACGCTGCCGCTCGCCCACGTGATCGTGCCGTCGAGCGTGCTGAGCGTCGCGGTCCCGGCGATCGAGTGGTTCGCGTACGGCGCGGCCTTGGCGCTGCGCGTGCCGCCTGGCCAGCGATCCGGTGCGTCGTACAGCACCTTGCCGGTGGCGTAGTGGAGCAGGTTCTCGCGCGCGACCGGCGCGGCGTTGTTCGAATCGATCCAGACGTTCCAGGAGCCCGCGTCGCGGTTCGACTCGACGGTCACGGTCTCGACGACGCGATACTCGATGTCGACGCCGGCACGGTTACCGCGCGAGTGCACGATCGGAACGATGAGGCGATCGCCGTACGCTTTGACGTCGACCGAGTAGCCGGCCTGGGACAGGAAGCTCTTGGCGGCGCTCGCGACGGTCGACACCGGCAGCGAGGTCTGCGGCATGCGCACGTTGACCTTCGGCAGCGCCGTCGAGCTGATCATCATGAGTCGGTCGTGCGAGAACGCGAACGAGATCGCGCCGCCGACAACCGACAGGCCAAACGCGCGTTGCGCGAAACCAACCGTGCGGATCTCGCCGCTCGGGTTCAATTGGTTGGACACGAGCTCGAAGTCGCTCGCAGTCGCGCCCGGTGACAACAGCGCGACGTGCTCGGCGAGCATCTGCCGTGCGAACGTTTCGGCGGCGTTCGCATTGGCGCTCGTGCCCGGTGCTGCGATCGATTGCCCCCACAGACGCAACGGCACGTCCGTGTCGTGATCCCACTGGACGCGCCAGCCGGGCAAACCGGCGAGCGCGCCCTGCGGCGCCGTCCATTTCACATCGCGGTGCAGACGCGGAGCGCGACCTGCAGCAACGACCTGACGATCAGCGCCTTTGTGTGGAGCGAACGCGTCGCCGGTGTGACTGATACCGACGGAAAGTGCGGCCGCGAGTGCGAGGGTTCGAAAACGCATGGAGTCTCCCCTTGATGGCGAGGGGCATAAAACACGAGGCCGCAGCTAGGTCCAACGCGGGCCAGAGCACATCCACTGACTTGCCTGAGACCGCAGGTAGATAGCTCGGCGCATCACACAGGCGATGTCAGTACGCGGCGCGCTGCGTCGATATCTCGCTGAATCTGCTCGATGAGTGCATCGATGGAGTCGAACTTGGCCTCGTCGCGCAGCCGCGACACGAACGTTGTTCGCGTCCGCTTGCCATAGAGATCCCCGTCGAAGTCGAGGAGGTGGACCTCGAGGACCACCCCGCCGTTCTCCACGAACGTAGGGTTTGTTCCGAGGCTCGCCACGGCGGGAAGGGAGCGGCCATCGACCTCGAGCGTGACCGCGTAGATACCCGTCCGCAGCAGGAGCTCGGTATCGGTCCTGATGTTCGCAGTCGGCACTCCGATCGCGCGGCCGCGCTTCGCGCCGTGGATCACAGTGCCGTCGATGTCCCAGGCGCGTCCCAGCAGGCGATTTGCTGCGACGAGATCGCCTTCGCGTAGATGACTGCGGATCTTGCTCGACGATGCAACCTCGCCGTCGATCTCGACGGCAGCGACGATCGCGACCTCGACGCCAGCGCGGCCGCCGTGCGCGCGCAGCGCATCCGTCGTGCCGCTGCGGCCTTGCCCGTACGAGAAGTCGTAGCCGACGACGATCGCGCGAGCGCACAGCGCGCTGATCACGATGTCGTCGATGAATGCGTGAGCGGAGCGGCTCGCGAGATCGCGCGTGAACGGCTCGACGACCACGACGTCTGCGCCGGCCTCGGCGAGTAGCTCGATGCGGCGGCTGAGCGACGAGATCATCGCGGGTGGCTTCGGCGCGAGCAGCACCGACGGATGCGGGTCGAACGTGAGCGCGACCGTCTTGGCGCCGTGCGCACCGGCGAGCTCGCGCGCGCGGCGGATCAGCGCACGATGCCCGACGTGCACGCCATCGAAGTTGCCGATCGCGACAGCCGCGCCGTTGTGCCAGCCCGGCACCTGCTGATGGCCGCGAAAAACTTCCACGTGCGAAGAATACAACTACAGCCGCAGCATCGCGGCCGCGACGACGACCAGAAATCCAGCGGTCGCCCCGACGAACGTCTGCGCGGTGGGCCAGCGCACGGTCGCCGCGAGCCGAGCAAGCCCGACGCCCGCGCCGACCGCTGCGATCGCGAGCGTGGCAGCACCGAGCGAGCCGACGGCGAGATCGACGGCGACTGCGCCGATCGCGACTGCGAGTGTCGCCGCAGCGGCGTAGCGGCCGCGGAGTGCACACACCGCAAGGCCGGCAAGCGCGGCGATCGTCGCGATCGGGCCGAGCGTATCGGCGGCCTGAGTAAGAACGGTGAGCGGTGCGTGCGTGCCGGTGCGTGCGGCCCACGTGTGCCACAGCTCGGCGAACACGCCGCGCTCCGCGCACGCTGCAAGTACCGCGATGCCGATCGCGAGCATGCCGACGATCGGGACGAGCACGGTCCAACGCGGGCGCGACCACGGCCCCGTGAGCAGCCGGATGCCGGCGATCGCGAGCAACGCGACGTACGCGGGATCGAGGACGCCCGCGAGCAGCGCGGCGCCGATCGCGGGGAGCGGAGACGCATCGACCGGCAGCGGACGCGCGAGCTCGGCGATCGCGAACAGGGCCGCGGCAGCGGCGAGCGTGGCGCGCGGGACATCGAAGTGCGGCAGGTCGAGCACGCCGAGTGCGACGAGCAGCGCAGCAGCGGACGCGGTAGTCGCAGCGGCGACGGATGCACCGGCGAACGCACGAACGGCGGCGGCAGCGGCGGCGGCAAGTGCACCGATCGCGACTGCGGCGGATGGCTGCTCGCCCAGCAGGGCCGCCACCGCGGCGCACGCGATCGCCATGATCGGGATCGCGAGCCACGTCTTTGGAGGCACCACAGTCCGACGCTACGCAGCCCGACGTAACGGGGCAAACTTTCACCCGTTTGGCTGATGGCGGGCGACCCACCAGGCCAGCACGAGCCCGGGAATCGCCATCAGCGCGGTCGCCAAGAAGAAGCCGGACCAGGCGAGCGAGGTCACGACGTGGTCGGCGAGCGGTCCGAACACGCGCTGGCCAACCGATGACAGCGACGTCAAGAGTGCCATCTGGGTCGCGCTGACCGCGGGCGTGCACGAGCCCATCAGCACGGACAGAAACGCGGTCGTGCTGAGTGCGTAGGACAGCTGATCGACGAACACCGCTGCGCAGAACACGCTGATGTCGTGGCCGCTCACCGCGAGCCAGCTATAGAGGAGGTTCGTGATCGCCGACAGGATGCCGAACGTGACGAGCATCCGGCGCAGGCCGAACCGTGCGACAAGCGCGCCAGCGAATGCGCCGCCGATCGCGAGACCGGCAAAGCCGATGCCTTTGAACACAACTCCGATCTCGGTGAACGAGAACTTCACGCCGTCCTTGAGGAACGGAATGATGAGCGACTGCGCGAACGAGTCGCCGAACCGGTACAGCGCGGCGAAGCCAATAACGACGACGAGGCCGCGCGTGCCCAGGCGCTGCCAGAATTCGCGAAACGGCAGCACGAGTGCGTCGGCGAACGTACGCGGCGGCGCCACGCGTTCGGGTGGCTCGTCGGCGACGAGCGTCGCGATCACGCCGAGGCTCATGAGGCCGGCCATGCCGAAGTAGATCGTCCGCCACGGCAGGTGATCGGCAGCGATCAATGCGAGGGTTCCCGACATTAAAACTGCGACGCGATAGCCGAGCACGTAGGCCGCCGAGCCGGCTGCTCGCTCCTGCTCCGCCAGGGTGTCGGTCATGTACGCGTCGATGATGATGTCCTGCGACGCCGAACAGAACGCGACGGCGATCGCGATGGCGGCAAGCTCGTACGGATGCGCACGCGGATCGCTCAGCGCCATGATGGCGGTCGTGACCACGAGCAAGAGCTGGAACGCGAGCAGCCAGCCACGCCGGCGGCCGAGAAACGGCAGCTGATAGCGGTCGAGCAGCGGCGCCCACAGCACTTTTAGCGTGTAGGCCAGGCCGAATGCGGCGACATCATCGATGCGGCCGCGCTCGACACCGACCGCCGTCATCCAGGCCTGCAGGGTCTGGCTGGTCAGATACAGCGGCAGGCCACCGGCAAAGCCGAGCAGGAACAGCACGACCATTCGCTTCGAGCGAAAGACCGCGAAGAAGCCGGACTTCGGAGTTTCTTGCAGCGTCACGATCGTGCCAGCAGGGGTTCCGGTAGGTAAGATCGCGCGGACCGCGTGGTGCATTCCAGTAAACGAGCAAAGCTGGCGGCAGCAGTGCGCTGGCTTGCACCGAGCGCAGCAGCGGCCGCGGGCGGCGCCGCGCTTGCCGGTGCGCTCGAAGGCGCCGGGATGCACGGGCTGTTCGGGAGCGCCGCGGCGGCAGGGTTCGTCGCGCTCGTCGCGTTTCCGGCGCTGCTCGCTGCGAGTGCCGCGACCCGCGGGCTGTGGCACGCGTGGCAGCCGCGCGCGCTCGGCATGATCGATGACGGCGGTGGTGCGCCGCGCCTCGCGGGTTGGTTCGCATTCGTGTGGCTCGCGACGCTCGCGCTCGCGTGGGTGATGTTCCAGGGCACCTGGCTGCTCGCCGGCGCGACCGCGTTCAAGCCGAACGGCATGGCGTTCGCCGAGCCCGTGCTCGCGGTGATCACCGTGCTGCTGCTCGTCGCGTTGTCACGGCCGACCGCGCGCGGTCTGACGTGGATGTATCGCAAGATCGATCAGCGCTTCCGGATGACGCCGCTGCGCATCATCGCGAGCCTCGTCATCAAGACGGTGATCATCGCGTACCTCGTGTGGCACTTCTTCGCCGCGAAGCGAATCGGTGCGCTCGACTTCAGCATCCTCCACGTTCCGCTCGCCGGCGTGATGGCGACGGCGATCGTCCATGTGGTCTGGGAACGTGCGACGCGTGTGCGGCGCATCGTCGGCGGCGTGCTCGGTGCGGTCGCGGCGGTGTTGATCGGTTGCGCGCTGGTCGCATGGCAGACGCGCCCTGCCCTCACGCTGCAGATCTGGGGCGAGCGACCGATCGCGGGCCTCGCGATCGACAAGCTCTTCGATCTCGATTCGATTCGCGCCGGCGTCTCGCTCAGCGAGTTCCGGCCGATCGAGAAAGCCGGGTCGCCGCATCCCGACATCATCTTGATCACGATCGATACGGTGCGCGCCGATCACACGCCGCCGTACGGTGGCACCGCCGAGATGCCGCTGCTCCGCGAGCTTGCGGTGCGCGGTGCGGTCTACGACTGGGCATTCGCGCCGAGCAACGTGACGCGACGCTCGATCCCGTCGATGGTGACGGGCCTCGCGCCGAATCGCGTGCGCGGCCGCGTCGTCGGCTGGGCGCTCCGCATCGATCCGCGTCACGTCGTGCTCGCCGAGCGCATGCTCGCCGGTGGCTACGAGACGGCAGGCTTCGTGTGCTGCTACGGCTTCTGGGGGCACGACTTCCGCACCGGTCTGCAGCGCGGCCTCTCGCATCTCGAGATCGAGCCAAGCGGCATCAAGCTCGCGAAGCAAGCGCGGCAGTGGCTCGAAGCGCGCGAGAAGCAGCCGAACAAGAAGCCGCTGTTCTTGTGGATGCACATCCTCGAGCCGCACAACTGGCAACAGGGCCAAGGCACGCCGCAAAACGACGAGGATCGCCGTCGCCTCTATGATCGATCGCTGACTGCGGCCGACACGATGATGGTCGAGCTGTTGACCTCGCTGTCGGCGCGCAAGCCCGAAGACGCGCCGATCGTGATCATCACCGCCGATCACGGCGAGGCACTCGGCGAGCACGGGCAGCCGTTTCACTCGACCGATCTCTACAACTCGCAGATCCGCGTGCCGTTCGTCGTCGCAGGTCCGGGCATCAAGCCCGGCCGCATCTCCGAGACCGTGAGCCTCACCGACCTGACGCCGACCGTGCTCGAGCTTGCCGGGTTCGTACCGCCGACCGGTCAGAGCATGGACGGCCGCTCGGTGGCCGATCTGGCAACCGGCCGGCGGCTCAGCACCGAGGACGGCGGCATCGCGTTCTCGGCGATGATCAGGGATCGCAGCAACCCCGGCGGCATCACGTCGCTGATTCGCGGCCGCTGGAAGATGATCGACAGCGGGAATTCGCTCGAGCTCTACGACGTTCATGCCGATCCGAACGAGACGTCGAACCTCGCGACAACGCGCCCGCAGGTCTACAACGAGCTGCGTGGCATTCTGCAGCAGTACGTGAAGCGCGGCGGCGAATCGCCATTCGAGTGATACGATCGAGCCATGTCGGTCGCCGTCTGCCCGATGTGCCACCGGTCGAATCGACCGAGCGCGAAAGAATGCGACGACTGCGGCTACGAGTTCGGCCAGAGCATCGAGGCTCTGCGCGGCATGCTCCAGAATCAGCTGCTGAATACGCGGACGATGTTCTGGGTGCTCGTCGCGGCTAACCTCGCGCTCGCGGCGGTCGTCGCGATCGGCGTGATGTACGGCTTCATGATCCTGCCGATGCTGCCGTTCTTGTTCATCACGTATCAGTCGGTGCGCGCCGGCCAGAAGATCGCGGTCACGAAGCACAGCCTGCGCCTGATCGAGCAGAAGCAGCTGCCGCGCGCGACGCTCGTCTCAGGATAGCCGCGCGAAATCGGTCTGCACGAGCAGATACGTCAGGCGCAGCAAGTTGATTCGCGCCTCCGGCGAACGCACGCGCGCCGCCAGATCGCCGAGTCGCGTGCGGCCATCGAGCAAGCTGTACACGCGCATGAGCGCTTCGCCGAGCCCGAACTGCGCGAGCTCGCTTTCCTGCGCCGGCTCGCGCGCGACGAACGCACGCTGCTGCGCCTGCAGCCATTCCTCGACGAGCGGTTCGCCGAGCTGCGCCGCACCTGCACCGATCACGCGAAACGCGTCGAGATGCAGCGACCGCGCCTTGTACGGGTTGGTCTGGCGCGGCGTCCACGTGTAGCGGCCCTTCTGCCACGAGAACGCCTCCATCAGCTTCGCGGCGACCTGCTTCGCGAGCAGGCGATACGCCTCGAGCGGATCGAGCAGATCGAGACCGACGAGCGTGTCGGCGAGACGGCCGCCGAAGTGATGCATGACGGACAGCGCGCGCTGCAGTGCTTGTGGCGACAGCGCCTTCTGCTCGAGCAAGAAGTTACCAAGCCGCTCGCTCTCGACGTTGCTGTTGACGAACTGCGGCTGGCCGTCGAGGAAGTACGCTTCCTTCAGTACGCTGGCGCGGCCCTCGAGGGTGAGCAGGCCAGTGCCCTTCGTGCGCGCGAGCTTGTACACGAGACGCAACACCGACTGCTCGCGCAAGTCGCCGACCTCGCGCGGTCCGGACGCCGCCTCGCGCGGCTGCTCCGGCATGATGTCATCTTCGCTGATCGTCATCGTGCCGCTCGAGCCCATGTCGATCGTCGGATCGGGCACGGCCGGCTCGGGCACGCCGCTGTTGGCGATGAACTCGGCGCGCGCCTGCTGCGCTTCGAGCTCGGCTTGCGCCTGATGCATGCGCGTCATCGGGCCCGATAGTCCCGACGGGCCTTCGTCGACGGCCGCTTGGCGAGGTTGGCCTTCGAGATCCGCGGTCGGCGAGTTGATCACGCGGCCGATCAGGTTCGCGAGATCGCGCTGGCCAACCCGCGTGGTGCGGCGGATCCACTCGTCGAGCGCATCGCGGAACTGCGCAGCGGTCTGCCAGCGATCCTCGGGGCGGCGCTGCAACGCGCGCACCGTGAGCACGCGTAGCTCGACCGGGAACTCGCTCGCATACTTGTGGAGACGATCGAGACGCGCGTCGCGCACCATCAGCAGGATGTCGAGGTCATTGGTCGACGTGAACAGCCGGCGCGCCATCACCATCTCGGCGAGCAGGATGCCCACCGAGAA
>DASUFX010000323.1:0-8781 GCA_036274355.1 Kofleriaceae bacterium
CCGAGGGCGCGCTCGACATCATCCAGAAGGAGCGCGTGACGTGCTCTCTGATGGTGCCGACGATGTTGATCCGCCTGTCGAACCTGCCGAAGGAGACGCTCGCGAAGTACGACACGTCGAGCCTGCGCTGGGTGATGTCGGCCGCCGCGCCGCTAACCACCGAGGCCGCGCGCCGCTTCATGGCGCAGTTCGGGCCGGTGCTGTGGAACTTCTACGGAGCGACCGAGACCGGGCTCGTCACGCTCGCTGGGCCTCACGATCACGTGTCGCGGCCGGGCACGATCGGCAGACGGCTGCGTGGCAACGAGATCCGATTGCTCGACGATAGCGGTAATGACGTGCGCGTCGGCGAGGTCGGCGAGCTTTACGCGCGCAACCCGACGCTGATCTCCGGTTATCACGGCAACGACGACGCGACCCGCTCCTCGCAGCGCGATGGTTTCTTCTCCGTCGGCGACTGCGGCCGCACCGATGCCGATGGCTACTACTACCTGGAGTCGCGCAAGAGCGACATGGTGATCTCCGGCGGCGTGAACATCTATCCGCGCGAGATCGAAGATCACCTGAGCACGCACCCCGCGATCCTCGAGGCGGCGGTGATCGGCGTTCCGGATCCCGAGTGGGGCGAGACGCTACGTGCGTTTGTCGTGCTGCGTAACGGCCAGCAGCTCAGCGAGACCGAGGTCATCAACTTCTGCCGCGAGCACCTCGCCGATTACAAGCGCCCGCGCAAGGTCACGTTCCTCACCGAGATGCCGCGCAACCCCACTGGCAAGATCCTCAAGCGCGAGCTACGAGACATGCAATGAGGCTCGGCCAGCTGATCTTGTTCTCCGGCGATTCGGCGCGCCTCGCGGCGTTCTATCGCGACGTGCTCGGGCTTACCGTGCTCGAGGATGAGCCAGGCTGGGTGGTGCTCGACGCTGGCGGCGTGAAACTGGCGATCCATCAGATCCCGAAGGAGTACGCCGGCGAGGTCTCGACGCCACCGAAGAAGCGCGAGGACTCGTACTGGAAACCGACGTTTGTCGTCGACGATCTCGATGCGGTGCTCGCGAAGCTCGCCAGCCACGGCGTCGCGATGTCGCCGCAACGCACGTTCGGTCCGCGCACGTTCTCCGACGGCATGGACGTGGACGGCAACGTGTTCCAAGTCGCCAGGCACCGATGATCCATCCGATCGTCCTCGGCACCGCAGGCCACATCGATCACGGCAAGACGTCGCTCGTGCGCGCGCTCACCGGCATCGATACCGATCGACTGCCCGTCGAGAAAGCGCGCGGCATCACGACGGAGCTCGGCTTCGCGCGCCTCGACCTCGGCGACCGTCGCGTCGCGGTCGTCGACGTGCCCGGTCACGAGCGCTTCGTGAAGAGCATGGTCGCGGGCGCGACCGGCCTCGATCTCGTCATGCTCGTGATTGCGGCAGACGAAGGCGTGATGCCGCAGACGCGCGAGCACCTCGACATCTGCGACCTACTCGGCGTGCGCCGCGGCTTGATCGTGCTGACGAAGCGCGACCTCGTCGACGACGAATGGCTCGGCATGGTCACAGGCGATGTTCAAACGGCGGTCGCCGGCACGTTCCTCGAGGGCGCGCCGATCGTGCCGGTCTCGACGAAGACCCCGGATACCAGCACTGGTCTCGACGAGCTCCGCGCCGCGCTCGTGAAGCAGATCGATGCGCTACCGCCTCGTGCGCAGACCGGCGTGTTCCGGCTGCCGATCGATCGCGTGTTCACGGTCAAAGGCTTCGGTACGATCGTCACGGGCACCGTGCTCGGCGGCGAAGTAAAGATCGGCGACGAGCTCGCCGTGATTCCGACCGGCCTCACGACGCGCGTGCGCGGCATCGAAGTCCATGGCGCCGCCGTCGACAAGGCGGTCGCCGGTCATCGCGCCGCGCTCAACCTCGGCAACATCGCGGTCGAGGATCTCGCGCGCGGCGATCTGCTCGCGCATCCCGGACGCGTCGCGGCGTCACACATCCTCGACGTCGAGCTGCGCTACCTGCGCTCGGCACCTGGCCCGTTGCCGATGCGCAGCAAGGTGCTCGTCCATCACGGCACCACGCAAGTGCTCGCATCGCTCGTGCTCGTCGATCCCGCGAGTGCGAGTGAATCGGACCCGCTCCATTCTCGGGCCAAGGAGCTCGCGCCCGGCTCGACGGGCCTCGCGCAGCTGCGTCTCGATCAAACGACACCACTCGGTGCCCTTCCCGACGATCACTTCATCGTGCGTGGCTTCGTCGCATCGGCGTCGGGCGGCTCGACGATCGGTGGCGGACGCGTGATCCGCGTGCTCGCTCCGAAAGCGCGCAAGGGCGCTAGCCATGCCCAGGCCGTCGCAGCACTCGCGTCCGCACGGCTCGACGAACGCGTCGCGCTCGACATCAAGTCGTCAGCATTCGCGGGCCTTGGCGTCGCGGACCTGGTCCGCCGGCTCGGCGTGCCGGCCGAATCGCTGCGTGCGCCACTCGCGAAGCTCACCGCCGCCGGTGAATTGCTCGTGACCGGTGACGACGAGCACGCGCATTACCTCCACGCGCAAGCCGTCGCCGACCTCGAGCAACGAATCACCAAGCTCGTCGGCGCGGCCGATATCGACGGTGTCGCGCGCGAGCCGTTGCGCACCCAGCTTCCAGCCGCGCTTCCCGCCCGTGCGTACGACGCGATCCTCGCCGGGCTCGAGAACCGCGGCCTTGTCGTCGCCGCCGCCGATCGGGTGAAGAAGTCGACCGCACCGAAGACGGCGGCGCTCTCGCCGGTCGAGTCGGCCGTGCTCGCGAAGCTCGAGCAAACCGGCATCGAGCCGCCGCGCCCCAAAGAGTTACCCGCTGCTCTCGGCCTCGCCGAGCCGCAGGTGAAGACCGCGATCGATCGTCTGATCGCTGCGAAGCTCGCGATCAAAGTGAAACCGGATCTCGTGATGCACGCCCGCACCGTCGCCGACGTACGCACGAAGCTGCTCGCGCACCTCGATCAGCACGGCACGATCGACGCGCAGCAGTGGAAGGATCTCACCGGCGCGTCGCGCAAGTTCACCATCCCACTCGCCGAGTACTTCGACGCCGAGAAGCTCACGCTCCGCGTCGGCGACGTGCGGCGCCGGCGCTAGAAGCCAGGCTAGAAGAAGTAACCCGCCGACAGGCCGATGAACGGGATCGTGCGAATGCCGGTCTCGATGTTGACCACGGCCTTCGGCGTCGGACGAATCTGCACGCCGATGATCGCGTTGACGACCGGGAACACCGGCGGCAAGTCGTAATCGTTCGGACCGCGCGCGGCACCCGCCGTGCCCTGCACGCCGCTCGGTGAGGTGACGCCAACGGGCACGCAGCCCGGCTCCGGGTTTTCGTTCGTCGCGCCGTTGCACGGCACGTCGTACTTCTGGAGGCCACCGGTCAAAAAGCCAATCCCCGCGCCGCCACCGTAGCGCACGGCGACGTACTTGTTGATCGGCGCATGGTTCAAGAACGTGAACTCGAGCGTGAACCAGCCAAGGCTCTTGCCCGCTCGATCCGCCGAGATCAGGTAGTCGGCCTCGTCGCCGCCGGCGACGTTATCGCCGCTGTTGATGAACACGCCCTCCTTCGGCTCGATGTGCTCGAACTCGAAGCCGAGCTGCAGCTCGAGGTTGCCGCGTCGACGCACCAGGTCGACGCCGAAACCCGTATTACTCGCACCGCCGGGCACGCGTTCGACGAACAGGCCAATCAGCCCTTTGGGCACGAAGACCTGCCGGAGCCGAATATCGGCGCCGTATTCGATCTGGTTTCCCGGCGGGACAAGCGACGTCGGCGCAGCCGCCGGATCGGTCGTCGGGACAGGTTTTCCCTCGTCGTCGAGCGCCTGCCCCCAGGCAGTGCCCGCCGCACCAAGGACCGTAAGCAAAGTCAGGCTCGTGGCGAAACGCATGATTCCCCCGCGCTGCGACAATATATACTTCAGGTCACTGAGTCCCGTAAAACCGTGCGGGATTGGCGTTCATGCGGCATGGCTCACTGATCGGCGCAGTACTGTTCGTCCTCGCGGGCTGTCCCGGCGGCGATGCGGGGCTCGGCGAGCGCTGTGGCAGCCATAGTGACTGTGCCGGTCAGCTGCAATGCTTCGCGAACATCTGCCAGCCTCGTTGTGAACGTGCGCCGGATTGTGGTGACGGCTATCGCTGTGACAACGACGGCGTGTGCATCGCCGCAACCGGCCAGCTCGGCGACACCTGCAAGAGCGAGGTCGAGTGCGCCGCGGGATTGTCGTGTCAAATCGAGGGCACCGAGCTCGCCGACGACGGCTTTCTCCTCGCGAGCTGCGTCGTCGAGAACTCGAGTCACCCGGCCGGCGCCGAGTGCCAGACGAGCGGCGATTGTCGCAACGGTACCTGCGATCTCGGCCATTGCATCGACCTGTGCGGCAGCGATCGCGACTGCGGCACGGGCACGATGTGCACGCAGATTCCCCGCCTCATCGGCACGTTCTCCAACCAGATCCAGGTGCAGTACCGCGGCTGCTTGCAGTCACAAGGCGCCGTGCGCTGGTCGATTCCGGTGACGAGCGCAAACGACGAGATCGAGCTGCCGGTGCCGTCGAGCGCACGTTCGGTATCGATGCTGTTCACCGTCGACGATCCGAACCAGAAGGTCGGAGCGACCGCGGTCACGATCCCGGGCGTCGACACGTGCGGCCAAACGCTGTGCGACGTGATGACGATGTACGACTACTACGCGAACCCGTTCGTCCGCCACCGTACGGAGTTCGGCGCGTCGGTGCTCAGCATGCCGATCTCTCCTGCACCACCCGCGCAGCTGCGGACCGGCGTGTACACGATGCGGGTGAAGTCTCTGCGTCAGACGGATCCAGTGACCTGCCAGACGCCGCCGTGCTTTGGCCAGGGCACCGCGACGCCGGCCGTCACCGCCGTGATCAAGGTCGACGAAGCAGCCATTCTCGATCTGCACTTCTACTTCTTGAACCTCGACGACCATCCGTGCGGCGACGCGTTCGGCGGCAAGCTCGATGCGGCCACCGCGCAGGGGGCGTCGTACTTCGAGCAGTACCTCGGCGAGATCAAGAACATCATCGGCAACGCGGTGTACTTCGAGGTTGGCAACGTCACGTACGAGGATCTGCGCGACCACGCCGATCTCGACGGGCTCGACGTCGACAACGCGGCCTCGTTGCTCGCGCTCGGTAAGCACGCGACCGGGATCAACGTCTTCTTCGTGCGCACGCTGTCACCGATCGGGCTGCAAGCCGTCGGACCGAATCCCGGCCCCGCGGCCCTCGGCGGAACGCCGCGCTCGGGCATCGTGATCGGTGTCGATACGCTCTGCTATCGCTCGTGGACGCAGCTCGCACGACTCACGACGCGCGAGATCGCGCGCTACATGGGTCTCTACGACAACACCGGGCTCGATCCGATGCAGAACGATCCGATCGCCGACACGGACATGTCGAGCGTGAACCTCATGTTCTACTCCGAGCTCGGCGGCACGTACCTCTCCGACGGTCAGCGCCAGATCCTGCGCAGGAGCGCGGTGCTGCGATGAGAACGATCCTCGTCACGCTGTTCCTCACCGGCGCCGTCGCGATCGCGACCGGCACCACGAACCTCGATCCCGACGAGCAGAATACGCTGACGACGATCGACACCGTGCCGACGAAGCCGCAGATCGACTCGGTGTTCGGGTCGACCGCGCTCCAGAAGCTCACCGCGATCGCGAACGATCCGGATCCGACCGCGGACATCGGCATCCGCCTGCGCGCGATCCACGCGCTCGCGAAGTACTGCGCCGCGACGCCGTGCGCGGCCAACGACGTGGCCCACCAGTCGGTGGCATCGGTTGTCACCTCGACCGCGACCTCGCACGACGGCTCGCAAGTATTGCTGCTCCGCGCGGCGATCGAGACGCTTGGCGCGATGCGCGTCACCGGCGACGCGCCGAGCTTGTGGCCACTTCTCGACCATCCGAGCCGGGACATTCGGGCTGCGACCGCGCGGGCTTTGCGCGACCTCTGCAACAACCAAGCGGTCACGCCCCTCCGGGCCCGCTACTCCGTCGAGATGACCGACCAGGTGAAGCTCGCGATATCTGAGGCTCTCCGGATTCTGGGCCAGTGTTCCGGTATGTGATGGGAGCACGTGGCCTAGCGCACAACCGCTCGGAATCGTTTGGTTGCTGCGGCCGGGGGGACGATCGTACAATTCCCGTTACCTCGCTACACGTCTGCGCCTGATCGCGCACTCGTCGGGGGTGAACATGACGACTCGCGATCCGCGCTCTCGCGTTCCGCTGCGACCTGACTCTGGTCGTAGTGGTGAAAGCGCGCGCGAGCCGACGCAGTCGTTGCAGATCGACATCAGCAACGCGCCACCTGACGACGAGCGCGATTCGCATCCGTCACTTGCGATGGGCACGAGCGACGTCAGTCGCGAAGATCGCACGAAGATCGAATCGCCGAGCGGCCGCAACAAGACGCCGCAACCCAAGCCACCGACGCGCCCGCCGCCGACGCCGAACCGCTCTGCCGATGATCCGGAGATCCGGATCGGCCAGGTCCTCGGCGCCTACAAGCTCGCCGAGCTGCTCGGCAAAGGCGGCATGGGGTACGTGTACCGTGCCGAGCACGTCAAGCTCGGCCGCGAGGTCGCGCTCAAGCTATTGCGCGGTGACTACGCGAAGCGGCGCGACGCCGTGCTCCGGTTCTTCCAGGAAGCGAAGACCGTCAACCGCGTTCGCCACCGCAACATCGTCGACGTCACCGACTTCGTCGAGCTCGACGACGGCACGACGTTCATCATCATGGAGTTTCTGCGCGGCCAGAGCCTCGGCAAGTGGGCGCGCACCGGCATCGACCTGCCGCGCGCGCTCGCCGTGCTCGTGCAGATCTGCGATGGCCTGGGCGCCGCCCACGCGGTCGGCGTCGTGCACCGTGATCTCAAGCCTGACAACGTCATCGTCGTGCCGACGTCCGATGGTGCGGAGATGGTCAAGCTCCTCGACTTCGGCGTCGCGAAGCTGCTCAACCGCGACGACGAGGATCTCGGCTTCCAGACTGCCGCCGGCTCGGTGATCGGCACGCCCGCGTACATGTCGCCCGAGCAAGCGGGAGGCATGGTCGTCGACCATCGCTCCGATATCTATTCGCTCGGCGCGATCATGTACGAGCTGTTTTGCGGTCAGCCGATGTTCAAGGGCCGTTCGTTCGGCGAGTACGTGCGCAAGCACCTCACCGAGATGCCGGTTCCGCCGCGCTCGACGCCGAACGGCGGCGCGATCGATCCCGTCCTCGAGGCGCTGATCATGAAGTGTCTCGCGAAGGATCCGAACGAGCGCTTCTCGCACATCCTCGAGCTGCGCGACGGGTTGCTCCACATGTTCGGCGGCTATGAAACCCAACCGCCGACCTACGCGTCGCTCGCGCAGAGCGCGATCCGGCCACCGCCAACGGCAGGCATGACCGCGGTCGGCATGTCGCAATTGCCGCCGCACATCCTGCCGGTGCCTGCGCCCGCGATGGTGACGACGGTGCCGACGCCGCCGTCGAGCTCGCAATCGCACGTCTCGCAGTTGTCGGGCATCGCGAGCATTCCGTCGCTGCCGTCGATCTACAGCCAGTACAGCGCACAGCCGCCAGAGCCGGTGCTGCCGCCGGAACCGACGACGCCGTGGTGGGTGTGGTTTGTCGGCGGCGCGTTCGCGGTCGGCCTCGGCATCGCCGGCGCGCTTTGGTACGCGAACAAGAGCGGCGGTGAGGACACGCCCAAGCCGGCGCCGGTCGTGCAACCCACTGCGAATCCGATCGAGACCGACACCGCGAGCCCGAAGCTCGTCGAGCTCCGCTTCGATTCGCTGCCGAGCGGTGGCGTCTACGCGGACGGTCGCTCTGCGGAGCTGTGCCGCACCCCGTGCAATTTCAACGTCGATCTGTCCGACGGTGGCCCGAAAGATCGGCGCACGTTCGTCGTACGCGCCGACGGCTATCAGGACTCGCGCGTCGACGTCGACTTCACGAAATCCGAGCGTGATTTCTCGGTATCGCTCGCGAAGAACCCGACCGTGCCGACCGTCACGCAGCAGCCGACGGTCGTCGACATGTCAGCCGACGAGGCCGACGAGACTGTCGAAACGCCACACGCCGAAAAGGGGAGCACCAAGAAGGCGGGTGGTAAAAAGGGCAAGAAGACCGAAGAGAAGAAGGCCTCCACCACCGTCGAGCAGCCAGCCGAAGAGAAGAAACCGGAAGACAAGAAGCCGCTCGTCGACGACACGAAGCTCGAGCCCATCGAAAAGAAACCGGAGGAGAAGAAAAAACCTGCCGGTCCCATCGATCCCAGCGATACGATCGACCCGTTCCGCCGTAAGAAATAACGACTCTCGTACGCAATGATTACTCGCCTATTCTTGCTGTTGGTGATGTGTGTGGCCGTGGCTGTTCCTGCACGGACCGCGAACGCTGATGATCCAGCCACGCGCGCCGCGCGCCGGCACTACGAGCGCGGCGAGAAGCTGTTCGCGCTCGGCAAGTTCGACGACGCGCTCGAGGAGTACCAGACCGCGTTCGACGCCAAGCCGCTGCCCGGCTTCCTCTACAACATCGGCCAGTGCTACCGAAACCTCGGTGACTACGACCAGGCGATCTTCAGCTTCAAGAAGTACCTGAAGCTCGAGCCCGAGGCGTCGAACAAGGAGGCCGTCGAGCGGCTCGTCGAGGAGCTCGAGGAGAAGAAGGCCCAAGGCGAGAGCGAGAAATTCGTCCGCAAGCCCAAGAAGGAGCCCACACC
>DASUFX010000324.1:0-2619 GCA_036274355.1 Kofleriaceae bacterium
CGAGAAGATCAACAACCCGCAGCGGATCGGCAATCTGCAGCTCGCGCTGGCGTCGCTCGATCTCGACGACAGTCAGGAAGCGAGCGCGATCGGCCGCGCCGAGACCGTGCAGAAAGATGCGGCCGAACGCGGTGCGACGAGTCTCGAAGCGTATGCCTCCGTCGTGCTCGCGCACGCACACCTCGGCCAGGCCGAGACCCAGAAGGCGCTCTCCGACCTCGATCACGTGAAGGCCGAGCCGCAGGCGCTGCGCTTGCGCGTGCAATACAAGATCGTCGACGGCCTCACCCATCACTTCCTGGGCGACGACGACTACGCGAAGGAGAAGATCGAAGCAGTGCGCGCCGAGACCGAGAAGCAAACGTGCGTCGGCCTGTTGCTCGAGACGAAGCTCGCGCGCTCGCAGATACTCCCGGCCGAGGAGGGCAAAGCCGAGCTCGACGCCGTCGTGCGCGACGCCAAGGCCGCAAACTTCGGGCGCATCGTGAAGCTCGCCGAAGCCCTCGCGCAGCCGCAGTGAGTTATTCTACCCGGCGATGCCGGACTGCCAGCTGTGCGCAGGAAGCCATCCCGACAACGCGTGTCCGCAGTCGCGCACGGGACAGACGATCGACAAGTACGTCGTAGGGCCGTTGCTCGGCGTCGGCGGCATCGCGGCCGTGTATGCCGCGGAGCACCCGGTGTTGCGCACGCAGATCGCGGTCAAGGTGCTGCATCGGCGGTGGGCGAAGGACGCCGAGCTCACGCAGCGGTTCGTGCGCGAGGCGCGCGAGACCGCGGCACTTGGCCATCCGGCGTTCGTGCGCGTACACGATGCCGGCACGACCGACGACGGCTGCGCGTACATCGAGATGGATCGGCTCGAGGGTCGCGACCTGTACAGCTTGCGCACGCAGTTCGGCCCGCTCGATCCCGAGCGGCTCGCGCGCATCGCGATTCACGTGCTCGATGCGCTCGCCGTGCTCCACGCGCGCGGCACGATCCATCGCGACCTCAAGAGCGCGAACATCTATCTGGTGCCGTCGCAGGATGGCGAGCAGATCAAGCTGCTCGATCTCGGGTTTGCGAAGGCGAACGACCAGCTCGCGCTCACGCAAAAAGATCAGATGCTCGGCACGCCGTTCTACATCAGCCCCGAGCAGTATCTCGATCCGACAGCGGTCGATGCGCGCGCCGATCTCTTCTCGCTCGGCATCGTGATGTGGGAAGCGCTCGTCGGCGACTTCCCGTATCAGTGGGAGAACAAGCGCGATCTGTTGTCGAAGGTGATGCACGGCAAGCTCGAGCGTCATCCCGCGGCGCGACGACCCGACGTGCCCGACTGGCTCGATGCGATCGTGGCGCGCGTGCTCGCGCACGACAAGAACGAGCGCTTCGAGTCGGCGCTCGCGATGAAGGACGCGCTCGAGAAGCGCGAGCCGCCGAAGAAGCCCGGCTTGCTCGGGCGGATCTTCGGCACATGATCCGGGCGCTCGCGCTCGTTGCGCTAGCATCATCGGCCGCAGCCGCGCAACCGGCGCCAGGTGCCGTTCAGCCCGTCCCCGAGGAAGAACCGCCACGCGAGAGGACTCCCTTTGATCGCGGGCGCTTCGCACTGTCGGCGGGCGCGGGGACGACGAGCGTGTTCGACCAGCGCTACTTCGGCATCGGTGTGGCGGCGGGTTACTTCGTGCTCGATGGGGTCGCGATCGATCTCGGCACGCAGGTGCAGTGGGGCGACGGCCCCACGATTCTGCGGACCACGCCCGGTTTGCGCTATGTCGCGCAGCCGCTCGTCGGCACCTGGCCGCTGATCCCGTACGTCGCGGGTTACTACACGCACTGGTTTGTCGGCGACGCGATCGCGGACGTCGATGCGGTCGGCACGCGCGGTGGTCTGCTTTACGTATCGGGCTCGCTCGTCCTCGGCCTCGGCGTCGGGTACGAGCATCTCGTATCGGAATGCACGATGGACTGTTCGTCGGTGTATCCGGACCTGACCATCAGCATCGCGCTTTAGTCGGTACGTCGTCTGCACGCTGACTGCTCGGAGGTTGTATGCCCGAGCGTCAAACAGTACAGAAGGCAAAACGCGAGCTGCGTCATGGGCGCTCGCCGTCGACGGCGGCGGGTGAGTTCGTTCGCGAAGAAATCCATCACGTCCGTGAGGGCAAGCACGGGGCGCGGTCGACAAAGCAGGCGATCGCGATCGGATTGTCGAAGGCGCGACGTGCCGGCGTTCCGCTTCCCCCGGGCGGTTCGCGCTCGACACGTAAGCGCGCGAGCCGCGATCTGGCCACGGGGCAGCACCGGCGCAAACCACGTGCACCATCACGGACGCGCGCACGTGCCACAGAGCGTGCGCTGAAGCGCGAACCGCGGCGCGCGGCATCGCATCGCTCGCTCGAGCGGCAGGCACGTCGGAGCGCGAAGCAGCGTGGCCAGGCGGCGAGGGTGAGGGCGGCCCGCAAGGCTGTTCGTACGAAGGGGCCCGCGGTGCGTCGCGCGGCGGCACGGAAGGCCGCGCGTACGCGCGCGCGTCACGCCTAGATGCGGGTGTTTCGCGATCGCCGCGATGCCGGCGTGCAGCTCGCATCGACCTTGCGTCGTTATGCCGAAGCGAACGACGTGATCGTTCTC
>DASUFX010000325.1:0-12424 GCA_036274355.1 Kofleriaceae bacterium
AAGAACGAGAGAATCAGCTTGGGACCAATCTTGAGACCTGCCATATCAACCATCCTTCCGAGAGCTTTGGAGCGGGTGTTCGAAGCTGAGGTAGAAGAGCAATGCCCACGCGTGATGGTCGGCATCGATGCTCAAGGGCGCCGCAACGCCCGGGACGATCTGAAGCCCTGACGAGAAATCGATCGCGGTGCGAAGGCCCGGGCTCACGACGAGCTCGCGGGACACGTCGGTGCTCATCGTCGCTGTCGGGAACGTCGCCGCTGCCTCGACGAGCAGGTTGAGCTTGGGTTGCGCGAGCCAGATCAAGCTCTGTCCGAGCACGACGTACGTATCGCTCGCGCTGCCATTCGAAAGTGGCGCGCTGACCCCGACGTTCGAATGCAGCACCAGCACGCCGTCGGGTTGAACGCTGACGCATGCCTGAAACTGAACGCCGGATGCTGGGGCAGCTTCCTGACCGGTTCGCAGCCACAGACTCGCGCGCGGTGTCACGACGACGTGGTCGCCGTGGAAGAGCTCGCGCCGGTAATGGACGTAGAGGTCACCGAGTGTGGTCTTGCCGTCCGTGTGGTTCACGGGAACCGTGACGCTCACCTGGTGTTCTTCGTTGGGCGCGGGCCACTCTTCGGTGAACGTGTAGCCCCAGTCGTGGCTCTTCAGGTCGAGCTGCATCGTCTGGATGTGCTGCACGACCCCGGACTCTTGGTTGTAGGCTTCTTCGACGAGGAAGCTGTTGTCGGCGATGGGCTCGTCCGCTCGGGCCACCGAAGACACCAGTAGCGGCGCAGGAACGAGCCAGGATAGAAGCTTGGTGGTCACGGCTGAGAGGACTCCTCGGTTTCTGGTTGCGGATCTGGATCGCCGCCGACCGACACGTGGCACGCGGCCGGCTCTGCTTCTGCGAGCGGCGGTTCGTCGACGCCGATGTCTAGAAGGTCTTCGTCGAAATCAACGTGCTCGAGCACGCGCGGCAGGTCGAGCAGGAGAACGAACCCGTCGTTCGTCCTGTTGAGACCGCGGAAGAATTTCGCGCGGCTCCGCATGCCGAGCTCCGGCACGCGCTCGATGTTCTCGCTACGCAGCTCGAACACCTGATGAACGCGCTCGACGACGAGACCGATGAGTGTCGACTCGCCGTTCGGGGACTGACTCGCAACGACCACGACGCACGTTCGGCTGGTGATCGGCTGGACGCCATGACCGAACACGGCCGCGAGATCGACAACCGGCACTGCCGTGCCGCGAAGGTTGATGACCCCACGGATGGCGCGCGAACGCGACGGCACAGCGGTGACCGCCGGGTACTGGAGGATCTCTCGTGCCTCGAGGATGCCCAGTCCGTACTGCTCCGCTCCGATGAAGAAGCTGAGGTGTTGCGAGTCGAGAACGTGTGATTGCGTCATGGCTCACTCACTTGCTGCGCCGAGCTCGTGCCACTCGCGGCGGCCTCGAACAGCGCGGGTACGTCCAAGATCAGCGCGACGCGACCACTGCCGAGCAGCGTGCAGCCCGCGACGGCTGGAATCCGATCGACGAGGTCCGCGAGCGGTTTGATGACGGTCTGGCTCGCGCCGCAGAGATCATCGACCACCACACCGGCACGGTCACCGTCGTGCTGCAGGATGACCACGCTCTCGCGGTTCGCAGGCGAGCGCTCGACGCCGAGTAGGTTCGCGAGTCGCACGTACGGAATCGGACGCCCCCACACGTCGATGAGCCCTTGCGCATCGTCGGTCGTGCGTTCGGCCTCAGGCATCTCGACGCACGCGAGCACGGCGTCCATCGGGAGCACGTAGGTCTCGGTGCCGACGCCGACGGAGAAGCCCTCGATGATCGCGAGCGTCAACGGCAGGCGCAGCGTGACGGTGGTGCCGCGGCCAGGGTGACTCGACAACAACACTGTGCCGCGCAGCGCTTCGATGTTCCGCTGGACGACGCTCATGCCGATGCCGCGCCCGGAGACCTCGCTCACTATCTTCGCCGTCGAGAAACCGGGCTCGAAGATCAGCTTGAACAGATTCGAGTCGCTCGGAACCTCGTCGGCTGCGACGAGCTTCATAGCGCGTGCGCGCGCAAGGACCTGTTCGCGGTCGAGCCCGGCACCATCGTCAGCTACCGAGATCGCGACGCTGCTGCCTTCGCGGGTCGCGCGTACGACGATCGTGCCGATCTCCGGTTTGCCCTTTGCGGCGCGCAACGCGGGCGGCTCGATCCCGTGATCGACCGCGTTGCGGATCATATGAGTGAGCGGGTCCCTGATTGCTTCGACGACCGCGAGATCCACCTCGGCGTCCTCGCCGTCGATCACCAGGTGCGCGTGCTTGCCGCTCGCGAGCGCGAGGTCGCGGACGACTCGCTGATAGCGGCGGAACGTCGGTCCAAGCCGGACCAGACGCGAGCGCAACACCTCACTCTGGAGCTCGCGATACAGCTCCTCTGCGTCGTCGTGCGCATCGCGCGCGTCGCGCAAGACGGGCAGCGACCGAACATCGGCCAAGCCGAGCAGGCTGCTCAATCGACTGCGCGCGATCGTGATCTCGCCGAGCAGGTCGAGCATCCGATCGAGCTTGTGCGCGTCGACGCGCAGCGTACGGTTTCGCGAACCGTCGTCGACGGTGGATTGCGAGAGATCGCTCGTGCTCTCTGCGACAGCCGACGAGTCACGGGCCGGTGACGCCAACCAGCGAAGTAGCTCGGCGTGCTCGGGGTGCGGATCATCGATTCCCGCGAGCGCCTTCGGAATGATGCGGCGAAACGCATCGACGACGCGCAATAGCAGCGACACGAGATCGGAGGTGGGCGTGATCGAGCCGGACCGGATGCGATCGAAGACGTCCTCCAGCGTGTGCGTGAACGCCTCGATCGACGTGAGGTCGACGACGCTGGCATTGCCTTTGAGCGAATGTGCCGCGCGGAACAGCTCGGCGAGTACTTCGGGATCGCCGGGATCCTGCTC
This sequence comes from Kofleriaceae bacterium, assembly GCA_036274355.1. GTDB lineage: Bacteria > Myxococcota_A > Polyangia > Haliangiales > Haliangiaceae > JABFXX01. Next base: position 2,957 of record DASUFX010000325.1, read on the forward strand.
GAGCTTCAAGAGGCCGTCTTCGAGCAGGTCGAGTTGCTCTTTGGCCTCCACAGCGAACACCTGAAGAATGTCTTCGCGCGTGACTTCGACATCGTCGTTCATTAGCCACCTCCGAGCGTCTTGACGTCGACCGCGCCGGTCTGAACGTCGAGCATGAGCCTGCGCGCGACCTTGCCGCCGGCTTGCTCGTCGACGACGTGGAGCGCGCGTGCACGGGCGAACTGCCATGCCGCGACGACGTTTTGTTCGCCGAGCGAGATGCCGGCCGAGAGCGTCGCCAGAACTGCTGCGCCGCCGTAGATGCGGGTTTCGATCTCGGCAGCTACACAGCCGAGCACTTCCATGCGTGCGAGCAGCATCGCGAGCGCGGTCTCGCCGTAACGCGGCGAGCGCTCGGTGCCGCTCGCTTGACGCGGCAGCAAGTAGTGATTCATGCCGCCGACCTTCAGGCGCGCCGACCACATCGTGACCGCGACGCACGAACCGACGAGGGTCGTGATCACGCACGGTGCGGTTGCCGCGTAGAGCGAACCGGGCGTCAGATAGACTTGGTTCAGCACTTACCCTCGTGCAGCTCCGCGCAATACAGCGCGGTCGCAGCGTGTGTTGCGACGAGATCGAGAAGCTCGCGATCGAACGCGTCGAGCGCCGGCTTCTGCGGCAGCAGGCCGAAAATCAGGATCACGGCGAGCGTGCGATCGCCGACAACGAGTGGGATCGACGCCTTGATGCCGGCGACGTCCTGGTCGCACAACACCGGCGCCCGAGTCGCGAGCGAGCGTCCGAGTGCGCCGGCGCTGGTGTCGAGTGCGCCGAGGCGCTCTTCGTCGACACCCATGCTCGCGAGCGGCGTGAGCGTTGGACCGCCGGCCAGGATCGCGAGCTCTTCGGACCCGATCAGGTTGATGACGATCTCCTGGATCGCCTGCAACACCTCGCTGCGATGCATCGTCGCGTGCAGCTGGTAGCTGGCGGCATAGAGGCGCGCCAGGTTCGCGTTCTGCTGTTCGACCTCCGCGAAGCGGTCTTCGAAGCCGCGTGCCGCAGACTCGGCGGCGCCGAGCAATGCGAGCAATCGCGCGTGCTGCTGCTCGCGACGATCGAGATCGATCCGCAGATCATCGAGCTGCCGCCGCAGCACCTGCTGCTCGCGACCAACCGTGTCGATCACACCGCGCAGGCGCACGTTCTCTTGCAGCAGCTCTTCGATGTAGCGCCGCGTGTTGTCGCGCACGCGCGCGACGTACCCATGCTTGGGTTTGTTGCCGTTGCCGCTCATCGTCACTCTCCGAGGAGGTTGCGGACCTTGGTGAGCAGCTCGCTGCTGTGCACGGGCTTCGTGACGTAGTCGTTGCACCCGCGCGCGAAACCGGTCTCCATGCTCGAGGCTTCGCTACGCGTCGTCACCATGATCACCGGGATGTCGCGGGTGGTCGCGTCCTTGCGGATCTCTGCGAGTGCGTCGAGCCCGTTCATCTCGGGCATCACGACGTCGAGCAGGATCAGATCGGGACGCTCTTCACGCGCGCGCTCGACGCCTTCGCGGCCATTGCGCGCCGTGCACAGCTCGTAGCGGCCGTGCGACAGGATCATGCGCTCCATGAGGAGCACGGTGTTTGAATCGTCGACGAGTAGGATCTTCTTGGCCATGACACTCTCCCTCAGTGAGCTGCGTACGCGCTGCGATCGAGTTGGCGGCGCAGCAGCTCGTTCTCGAATGCGAGTCCAACTTGTGCGGTCGCGATCTCGACGATCTCGACGTCGTCGACCGACCGCAGGTGCTTGCCGTTGTCGGCGTAGATGAGCGCGATCACCCGCCGGCTCCCGAGCACTGGAAACAGCACGGCTTGGCCCGAGCGCGGGCGATCGATGATGTGGCGTAGGTCGGTCGGAAAGTCAGGCCCGTCGTACTCGACGGTGCAGGCGCGGCCCTCCGCGACGCAGCTCGAGAGTGCGCCACTGCTGCCGATCGGAACGCACATGCCCTGGGTCGATTCGACAAGCGGTTGACCGTTGCCGTGCTGACCGAATGCGCCGAGCGCGATCATCATGTCGCGCTGGACGAGGAACAGGATCGCGCGATCGACCGAGTCGGCGACGATCGTCATCAGGTTCAGCGACAGCGTTGCGGACACGAGGCCGCCGCGCAGGTCGGCGATCACGCGGCGGAGCCGGGCGATGCTGCTGCGCGTCTCGGTCGGTGCGCCGTCGTTTGTTGTGCCGCGCGCGCCGAACAGGGTCACGCAGCACGCGGCGATCGCCGCGCCGTCCGCGGGAACCACTGCAGCAACACCGATCGCGTACAGCTCACGCGGATCCGTTGCCGGCGCGATGATCGCGACGACGAGAGAACGCGGGTGACGCTTGCGCACGCGATCGATCGCGGCAGGCTTGACGTTCCGTCGCGCGTCCACCAGCACGAGCGGCGGCGGCTCACCGGGAGCCGGCGCACCGGCATCGCGAAGCTCGACGGTACGAACGGAGATTCCGGGCGCAAGGTGCGCGCCGACGCGGGCGACCAGCTCGATATCTTCCGTGACGAGCTGGACTGTGAGGGGTGCCCGCGTCGGCGCAGCGACGGCTGGTGGTGGTGGAAGCGCAGGCGCGATTTCGCCTGAGCGGTTGCGCTCGTCGAACAAGCGGAGCGCTTCGATCAGAACCATCTCGGTGTTGATGTCGAGCTGGGGGATGACATCGCCGGGCGCGAGCGCGATCTCTTGGTCGCCGCGCACTTCGTCGAGCTCGAAGCGGAACGTGCCGAACGTCCAGCCGATCAGATCGAAGACCGTGCGCTCGACCTTGTGCGTGATCGCTTCGCGTAGCGCGTCGGCGCTCACCGCGCCCTTTGCGACGAGAAGCTGACCGAGCGGCACCTTCGGCGATGCTTTCGCGTGCTCGGCGAGCACGGCGTCGAGCTCGCTCTGCAGTAGATCGCCCTTGAGCACGAGCAGCTCGCACACGCTGGGAGACGTCGGTCCATACGCGCCGACGATGCGGCCGCGTTGAAACGAGATATGAGCCCGCTCGTTGTCGCGTTCGAGCACCAGCGTGCCGGTGCGGGCGCCGAGGTGGACGAACTGCATCAGATCGACCACCGCGACATCAGCGAGATTGCCGATCAGACTCATCGTGCACCTCCGGGGCTGCGGCGCAGCAGCGCGACGAGACCTTCGAGGGTGCGCAGCTTGCGTTGGGTATCCTGGAACACGCGCGCACCGACGAGCGCCGATGCAGCGTGAGCCGCAAGTAGATCGAGAAGCTCGCGGTCCTCTCGTTGCAGTGACGGCTTCTGCGGCAGTAGCTCGAGCACGACGAGCGCGCCGACGACGTCGCCCTGCAGCATCAGCGGAACCGCGGCACAGGTCGGCGCGGTTGCATCGGGACCCAGCCGCATTCGACCGTCGCCGAGGCACGCGTCGACGATCGGTTCGCCGCCGTCGTACTGCGCGGATGCGAACGGCGCGCGCCCGATCGAGCCGGGTACGAGCTCGACGACGTCGTAGCCGGGCCGCTCCATGCTCGTCATCAGCAGCAGGCAGCGGTGTGCGCCGAGTAGATCGACTGCGATCTCCGAGAGCGCAGCCGTGATCTCCGATGGATCGAGCGAGTGCAGCTGATACGCAGCCGCGTAGAGGCTCGCGAGCCGCGCCGACTGGCGCTCCGCAGCGATCAACATCTCTTCGGTAGCGCGGAGATCCTGCTCGAGCGTTCCGATGCGTGCGTCGAGCTCGGCGACGCGATCGCTTCTCACTTGATTGAGACGGCGGAACTCGGTCCGCAACACCTCGAGCAACTGCTCCGCGTCGACGTCCCCGTTCGCCATCACGATTGCCGATGAATTGCAGACGGTGTGCCGCAGCTCGGTGTCGATGCGTTCGCTGACTTGCGTCGGGGCCTTCGCCACGAAGCCGTGGTGGCCACGGCGGCTACGGTCGTGAGCGATCACGACGCCACCGGCAGCTTGATACGGATGACGCGAGCGTCGTGTCGCGACGTGTCGCTCAAGAACTGACCACCAAGCTCACGCGTCCTCGTCGCACACACGACGGCACCGAGGTGCTCGGTATCGGGACGGTGGAACAGCGAGCCCGTCGCGATGAGCTCGAGGACAACCCACATCGTGTCCTCGCGGTAGATCCAGCACTTCACGTGGTTCGCCTGTGCAGGGATCACGAACATCGCGGTCGCGTCGAGCAGCGCGATCGAGACGAGCGCCTCGAGAGCAGGTGCGGGGACTGCGACCTCCGCTTGATCCCGCCGCTCGATCGATACGCGCGTCGTACGGCGCAGCAGCGTGTAGCGATCGGCGAGCACGCGCTCGAGGCACCCGAGCAGGGACGTGCCTGCGGGCGGAGCATGCGGAGGGTCGAACAGCAGCGCGGGGCGTGCGCGGCCGCCGACGACCAGCGAGCACGCGCGGTGAACTGCCAATCGGCGCGTGATGCGTGATACCGGCATGCCGATCACTTCGTTCGGTTCGCGGCCGAGCATGCGAGCGAGCGGTTGGTTGGCGACCAGGACAATGCCGCCCTCGTGTGCGAGCGCCGGTTCGTCGATCGCTTCGAGAAGAGACTGCGGTGGCCACGTCACGTCGACCGCGAGCCAGCCCGTCAGGCTGTTTGCAGCGCGCGCGAGGACCGTGCGCAGCCACGAGCTCGAAACACGGCCCGAGATGCGGACCGCGATCACGCCGGTGATTGCACCGTCCCGATCTCGCGCGACGGTGTGCTCGACATCCTCGCAGTCGCCCAAGAACAGGCGCGCGAGCGCCAACACCATCTGATCGTCACCTGCGGCGGCGAGGATCTCGGCGAGCACGACGTTATCGAGCTCGCGGCTGTGGCGACGCGTGTCATCCACTAGCACGGCCGTCGGCATGCCGGTGCCCCGTGCGACTACGAGCACGGCGTTGACTGGCGCGGAGGCTCGCACCTGCTCGGCGACCGCCCACGCCATGTTCTGCCGGGCCGACGCCTCGCGTTCCTCCTCAGCAACAGTCGGTTCCTCGAACGTCCAATCGTCTTTCGCTTCTGCCCTCATCTCCATGGCGGGGGCCCCATCGCAACTGCCATGCCCGCGCTAAGTGGCCGATTCGAGTCCCGCCAAGCGCCACGACAACCCCACGACTCACCCACCAGGTCGTCGTGGGTCAGAGCAGCGTGAGTCGTAGCTGCCGGGCGATCGCGATCACGGTGCGGAGCACATCGACGCGTGCTTCGTCAGCACCGATTCCGACATGCCACCGGTCCGCTGCAGCCGCGGCGCACAACGCCTCGGAACGAATCGCCGCGTGCCGCGCGAGCAGCGCATCATCCGCCAGGCACCTCAATTTCAGTGCTACTGCACGAGCAGCTCCCGGCCGATCGACCTGGAGAAGCTCGAGCACACGCCGGAGATCGTCACGCGCGATGTCGCGGAGCGGACGAAAGGTGTAGTTCGCAGCCTCGTGACACATATGACGCCGGTCCAGCAACGGCCATGCCGCGTACATCTGCTCGGGACTTTGCCGATGTGAAGCCACCGTTCGCCACGAGATGGCTCGTGGCCGCGACGCGGCTGCGGTCTCTCGACTAATATGATCTTTGGTGGTGGCCATCGGCTCCAAGCCGACGTGGACGGACGAGCAGGCGCGGGCGGTATTGCGAGTGCTCGAAGCAGTTTCTCGTCATCGTGATCGCGAACAGCTGTTCGTCGCGATCGCTGGCGTTCTGCGCTCGGTGTTCAAGTTCGACGCGTTGATCGTCAACCTTGATGGACCCGGCCCCGATCAGATGACGCCGTACTTCATCCACCCACGTGTCGCGATCCCAGCGCTGCAGCGCTCGCGGTCCGCGCTCGAGAGGGTGTTCCTCACCCAGGAGCCGATCTACATCCGCTCGCGTGCAGATGTCGCGGACCGTCCTGGCTCCCTCGAAGCGATGGAGAAGTTCGGCGCTCATTCCTATGTCGGTCTGCCGCTCGTGATCGGCGGCAAGGTGCTCGCGGCGCTGCTCCTCCAGTCCAATCGCCCCAACGCATACGACGATCTCGATCTGCCGTTCGCGACCGAGATCGCGTCGGCCATCGCGGTGGCACTCGACAATTGTCTCGCCTACGAACGAATCGTGCAGTCGCGCGCCCGGCTCGACGCCGAGAACCAGTTGCTGCGCGCGGAGCTACGTGCCGCACACCTGGCCGGCCAGATGGTCGCCGAGAGCAGCGCGATGACCGAGGTGAAGCGGCTCGTCGAGCTGGTCGCGCCGACCGATGCAACGGTGCTGATCACGGGCGAGACCGGTGCCGGCAAGGAGCGACTCGCGCGATTGATCCACGAACGTAGTGCGCGCGCCGATCGGCCGATGCTGGCGATCAACTGCGCGGCGATTCCGAGCTCTTTGATCGAGAGCGAGCTGTTCGGTCACGAGGCGGGCGCATTCACCGGCGCGACGCGTCGCCGGCGTGGTCGCTTCGAGCTCGCGAACCGCGGCACCCTCTTGCTCGACGAGGTCGGCGAGCTGGCACCCGATGCCCAGGCCAAGCTGTTGCGCGTGCTCCAGACCCAGGAGCTCGAACGCGTCGGTGGCAGCGAGACGCTTCGCGTCGACGTGCGCGTGATCGCGGCGACGAACCGGCCGCTCACCGAGATGGTGGAGGCCCGCGAGTTTCGCCCGGACCTCTATTACCGGTTGGCGGTGTTTCCAATCGAGCTGCCGCCACTATGGGCGCGCCGCGATGACGTTCCGATCCTCGCTCGCCAGCTCGTCGCCGAGAGCGCACAGCGGCTCGGCATCGCCCCGCCGCATCTCGACGAGCAGACGATTCGCGAGCTCCAGCGCTACTCGTGGCCGGGCAACGTGCGCGAGCTGCAGAACGTGATCGAGCGCGCTGTGATCTTGTCGCGCGGCGGCCTCCTCGACGTCGCGCCGCTCCTCGATCTGTCCGGGCTCGACGCAGCGGACGAGGAGTCCGACCAAGACGAGTCCACCGAAGGCACCGAAGTACGCGCTGCTCTCGAGGCGTCGAAGTGGGTGATCGAAGGCGACGACGGTGCCGCCAACCGGCTCGGCCTGCGGCCAAGCACGCTACGATCGCGCATGCGTCGACTCGGGATCGAACGGCCGCGATGAAGCTGCACTCGGTGCTCGAGGTGCTACGCGCCATCGCTGGCCATCGCGAACGACGCGAGCTGATGGCCACGCTGCTCCAGACACTGCGTGCGTCGATCCGTGCCGACTACTATCTGGCGGCGGTGAAGCGCGGGCGTGGAAGCAACGAAGCCGAGGCATTCTTCGATCCGCCGCTCACCGGGGTATCCACGCGCGTGAGCGACTATTCGTTGGTCGGTGACCTCCTGCGTGGCCGCGCAGCGCTGTTCTATGAACACGACATCGGAAACCATCCGGTACAGCGCGCGCTGTGGGAGCGCTATGGCGTCAGAGTGTCGTTGCGCATCCCGCTCATGGTCGAGCACGAGGCTGTCGGTACGATCGCGCTGTGGTCTCGCGATCGCCACGCATTCGACGGGCTCGATATGGACGTGATGACGGAGCTCGGCATGGTCGTCGCGGTGACGATCGACAGCTGTCTCGCGTACGAGCACCTCGCGCGGCTGCGCGACGAAGCCGACGATGACAACTCGTACTTGCGCGAAGCGCTCGCCGACGAGCTGCAGATCAGCGAAGGCATCATCGGTGGTGGACCTGCGTTCGCGACGGTGAAGCGGCAGATCGAGGTTGCGGCGCCGACCGAGACGACCGTCCTTTTGACCGGCGAGAGCGGGACTGGCAAGGATGTCGTCGCGCGTGCGATCCACGCGGCAAGCCCGCGCCGTGACCGGCCGCTGGTGACGGTCAACTGTGCCGCGATCCCGAACAACCTCGCCGAGACCGAGCTGTTCGGCCACGAGGAGGGCGCGTTTACCGGTGCCGCCAAGACGCGCGTCGGACGGTTCGAACAGGCGAACGGCGGCACGCTATTCCTCGACGAGGTCGGCGAGCTGCCGATGGCCGTGCAGGCGAAGCTGTTGCGCGTGATCCAGGAGCGCGAGCTCGAACGCGTGGGTGGCGGTGACGCGATCAAGATCGATGTCCGGATCATCGCAGCAACGAATCGCAACTTGCAGGAGATGATCAACGAGGGCCGATTCCGCGAGGATCTGTTCTTCCGCCTCGCGGTGTTTCCGATCCATTTGCCGCCGCTGCGCTCGCGACTCGAGGACCTACCCGAGCTCGTCGAACACTTCGTCAAGCTCGCAGCAGAGCGGTTCCGCGTGCCGGTTCGTCGCGTCACCCCCGACGTCGTTCGCCGGCTCGCCGACCACGATTGGCCTGGCAACGTGCGCGAGCTCCAGCACGCGATCGAGCGCGCGATGATCGTGAGCCCGAGCGACGCGCTCGCGATCGATGCGGTCGTTCCTCGCCGGATCGCTCCTCCAGTTAGCAGCGGCGCCGGCAGCGATACGCTGCGTGCCGAGTATCTCGCAGCGCTCGAATCCGCGGAGTGGGTGATCGAGGGCGACGACGGTGCTGCTGCGCGGCTCGGTGTTCACCCGAATACTCTGCGTCACCGCCTCAAGCGAATGGGCATTGCGCGGCCGACCGCGCGCTGACGTTCTGTGAGAGCGTGGTGGGCGGGAGGTTCGCGATGAGTCCTGTCGACGTACTCGGTGTCGTCATCAAGATTCCGCCGGAAGCGGTCGTTCCGCTGCTGGTCGGCGCAGGCGCGCTGTTGATCCTGATGTTCTTCGGTGCTGCGCTCGCGGACTGGAAAACGAAACATCCCGAGACGGCGAGCAAGGTGGGGATGGTCATCGCGGTCGCGCTCACGGGTTACGCGCTGTATATGGGCGCGACGATCATTCCGGCGAAGTACATCGATCACGGCGCGCCGGGCGAGACGACGATCGGGTTCCTCGACGGGCCGATCATGGGCTTCTCGGCGCTCATCGGTGCGCTGTTCTGGCGGTTCGCGAACCAGCGCTGGCTCGCGCTCGGCGTCGGCCTTGGCCTCGGCCTCGCGATGTTCATGAAGCCCTTCATCCTCCCGCTGCACGGCTGGTACGACGGTCACGAGCATCCGTGGCACTTCTTCGATCCGGAGCACTTGTCGTTTCACGGTCCGGGAGTGGCCGTGATGATCGCGGGTTTGATCGCCGGATCGAGACCGAAGTAACTGATTGCTTTGAGCTCAAATGAGCTCCCAGTTCTTCTCGTTCACAATTCTTAACGTTGATTCGCGGCGCGTTTCACATTGCGGCGAACGCGCGATTGCTAGCCTCGATTGCGGAGGTTTACGTATGCGATTGCATTCGTCACGCTGGGCCGTGTTGCTCGGCATTGCGATCACGTCCTCGTCGCTCGCGCTGGCACAGCCGGAAACGCGCGATCACCGGCGACGACCGCCACCGCCGCCGCAGGCGCCGGTGCCCGCTCCCGTCGACACCGGTCCGACCGAGGCGCCGCCGGCTCCGCAAGCCGAGACCGTCACACC
>DASUFX010000326.1:0-4786 GCA_036274355.1 Kofleriaceae bacterium
CTCAGTGGATCGCGGCGACGCTCGCCGTGTCGATCATCGCGGCGCTCGACGGCGGCCGGTTCTACAGCTGGTTCTCGCTCGTGCCGGCGAAGGTCTGGCACGGTCAGCTCTGGCGGCTCGTGACGTGGCCGCTCGTCGAGACCCGCCCGCTGCGTCTCGTGTTCGCGTGCGCCGCGATCTACACGTTCGGCAGTCAGCTCGCGATCCGGTGGGGCGACCGGCGGCTGCGTCGGTTCATGCTCGAGGTCGTGGTCATCGCGGGCGTCGCCACCACACTCGTCGCGACGGTCGCGGGCCGCAGTTACCTGCGCTACGTCGGCACGTTGGCCGCGGATACGAGTCTCTTGATCGCGTGGTCACGCCAGTTCCCCGACGCGCCGATCAGCTACCGCGGCGTCATATCGCTGCACGGCCGCGACCTGACCTTGTTCCTGCTCGGCGTCATCGTGCTGCTCGCGATCTACATCGGACCGATCGCGATGATCCCCGAGGTCGTGGCCTGCGTGGTCGCGGCGAAGTACCCGCAATCCCTGCTGCGTCGCTGAGATAGCGGGCCGCAGAAAGGGCGGGCATTTGCCGCCCGAGATCGGTAGTGTCAGCGCGTGCTGGGTACCCTTCCGACGTTCTCGCGTGGCCTCAAGATCGTTCGCATCGGCGTGTTCATCATGCTGGCGCAGCTCGTGCTCGGCGTCGTGATGACGGTCAAGGCGCTCGGTATCAACACGCCCGACGAAGCGCGCGATGCGCTGAAGTGGATGGAGTACTTCTTCCTCGCGAACGTCGGCGCGACCGCCGCGATGTTCTTCGGCGTCGCGCGCGCGATTCCCGAGCTCAAGCGCTCCGGCATCGAGCTCGGCAAGCTCATCGCCGCCGCCATCGGCTTCCTCATCGCGACGCTCGCGATGCTGTGGTGCTACCGCGTGATTTCGCGATTCGTGGACATCATGCTGAATCCCGAGGCCGGCATCGACTCGCTCAGCAGCGTCCTCTCGGATCTCAAGACGATGAAGTACGTCGCGATCGTGAAGGACTTCGCGTACTCGTTCGCGCTGTTCTCGCTGATCGGCACCATCCGCCAGTCCGCGATCGCGAACGACCAGCTCGCGCTCCGCGACTACGCCGGCAGCATGAGCCGCGCGCTGCTCGTGATGCTCGTTGCCGACCTGTTCCAGCAGCTGACGTACGGGACTGCCGGCGGTGGTATCGGCATCCTCGGACTTGTCGGCCAGCTGCTGGTCGCCGGCTATTGGATCTACTGCCACGTGCGGCTGCAGCGCTTCCTCGCGAACTCGGCGTACTTCATGAACGAGCCGCACAACCTGCCGGTCGCGAGGATCGTGAGCGTGCCCGACGAGTCACCGCGCCGAGCGAAGACATCGGCGAGCGGGCCGGCCCTGCGCCCATCGCAGCCGGTCATGCGCCCATCGCAGCCATCGGCACAACGATCGTATCCCTCGGCGCCGCAGCGTGAGGTGCAGCCGACGCCGGCCGCGCCGCTCGCGATCGTCGCACCGCCTCCGCGGCCCGAACCTCCCCGCGCGCAAAGCTCGAGCGAAGGCGAGGCCGAAAGCCAGCCGCGTTTCCTTCGCTGATCGCTCTGTCGGGTGTGCACACGATCGTTTGCAGGCCGAGCGATGCGCAGCGGGTTGCACAGTCTGCCTGTGTGATGACACCTCCGCAGTTCCGACGAGGAATTTTGTAATCGTCGAGTCGCCGCCGAGATGTTGACCGCGGCGGTCCACAGGCGGACTCTCGAAGCATGGGGAGCTGCGCGCTGACGTGGTCGGTTCGTGCCGTTGTCCTGCTGCTCGTGCTCGCCGCGTGTTCGACCGACGAGGATTTGTCCTCGACGGAACAGGCAGTCGTCGATCCGACGGACTTCACGCTTCCGACCCTCACGACGGCGCAGCGCGCGGCGATCGTGCACAAGTACGACGCGCTCGATCCGATGAACCAGGTGCCGCGCGGTCTGCTCGAAGACGCGATGGTCTACTACGACGTCAACTTCGCCGCGATTCCGAAGCACAGCTACTTCGTCGTCATCGATTTCTCGCTCTACTCCGGCAAGGACCGCTTCTGGCTCGTCAACACGACGACCGGCGCAGTCGAGAAGCACAAGGTCGCGCACGGCGACGGCAGCGATCCGGACAACAATGGCTACGCGGACTCGTTCGGCAACGTGTCGGGATCGAACAAGAGCTCGCTCGGCTTCTATCTCACCGGCGAGATCTACGACGGCACGCATCCGCACTCGATGCGCCTCGATGGCCTGTCGCCCGACGGCAGCCCGAACGGCATGGCGAACACGAACGTGCGCTCGCGCGCGATCGTCGTGCACGAAGCGTCGTACGTGAGCGACAGCAACACGAGCCAGCAAGGCCGCAGCAACGGCTGCCCCGCGCTCGATTCAGACATCGAAGTCAGCGTCGTCGATCGCATCCACGACGGCTCGCTGATGTACGGCGCGATCTCGCCGCTCAACCCGCCCATCGGTCGTGGCGATGGCGCGCCCTGCGGCACGATTCCCGCGACCGGCGCCGTGATCGACGACGGCGACGCGTGCTTTGCCGCACGTGGCCCGGCGACGGGCCTGCACAGCGAGACGAGCGCCGGTATGGGAGGCAGCCTGGTCTGGACGCACGCGACCGCTGTCGCGAACGAGCAGAACTACGCCGAGTGGACGCTGTTCTTCGATCAACCAGGGCGCTACAGCGTCGAGGTCTACACCGACGCGTCATTCGCGCAGTCGCGGCAGGCGCACTACACCGTCGTCGCGAACGGCATCGAGCACGACGTCACGATCGATCAGACAGCGGCGAACGGCTATCAGAAGCTCGGCGACTTCGACTTCGCGCAAGGCGGCGGCCAGCTCGTGCACGTCGGCGATAACACGGCCGAGGCGAGCAAGCCGCAGCTTGTCTTCGACGCCGTTCGCATCACGCCGGTGAGCGATGGCAGCGATGATGGCGGCGCCGCCGACGATCCGGGCATGACCGACGATCCGGGCGACAGCAGTGGCTGCGCAGCCACGCACAGCAGCGCGGGCGCGCTGTTTGGCCTCGCGCTGCTATTTGCCCGCCGCCGTCGCCGTCGGTAGCGAGCGGCAAGCGGAAGCGGTGGCAACCGCGTAGGATTTGGGTTGTCACCTTTTCGCGTGCCGTGACCACTACTGGCGTAATGACTACCGACGTCGAGCTCGTCGCGCGCTGCCGTCGCCGCGATGCGGATGCCTTCGGTGCCCTCGTCACGCGGCATCAGCAGCTGGTGTTCGGTGTCGCGCTCGCGCGCTGCCAGGATCCGGCGCTCGCCGAGGATGTCGCGCAAGAAGCGTTTGTCGCCGCGTGGCGCGACTTCGATCGTCTCCGCGATGCCGAGCGCGTCGGTCCCTGGGTCGCGGGCATCGCACGCAACCTCGCCGCCAACGCCGTGCGCACACGCGCGCGCCGCGAGCGCATTGTCATCGAGCCGAACGCGGAGGTGCCGACGCCCGAAGACGCCGCGCTCGAACGCGAGGATCGCGAGCTTCTCCAGCGCGCGCTCGCGGACATTCCTGAAGCGCATCGCGAGACGCTCGTGCTGTTCTATCTGCAAGGCCAAGCGGTCGCCGAGATCGCCGGCGCACTGTCGATCAGTGAAGATCTCGTGAAGCAGCGACTGTCGCGTGGTCGTCAGGCGCTTCGCGATAGCGTCGCGGACCGCGTCGAGTCGGCGCTCACCCGCACACGGCTCAAACCCGCCTTCCGCGCCGGCGTGATCGCGGCGCTCTCGACGGCAAGCGCCCGCAAGGCAGCTGCCGGGAAAGTGATTGCAGTGATGTCTACGCAGAAGATCATCGGCGTCGTGGCCGGCGTGCTCGTTGTCGCTGGTGGCGCGTGGTGGTTCGCGGCGCACTCGAAGACCGAGCAGCAGACCGCGATGAAAGCGACGGAGACGGTCGCGAATCCAGCTGCTACGCCGACGGTGCCATCACAACCGCACGCGCCGTCCAAGCTCCACGTCGAACGGCTGCCCGACAAGAACGCACGCGCGACATTGCTCGCAGCGATTCGCGATGCACAGACGCGGAAGAGTGCCGCGAGCTCCGGTACGAGCGCATCGACGAGCTCGACACCGCCGCCGGCACTCCCCGGCGTCGACATGGACAAGGAATACATCCGCGGCGCGGTCAGAGAGATCATCCCGCTGCTCACCGAATGCTACGCGCAGGGGCTCGAGCGCGATCCGAAGCTCGCTGGCGATGTCGTCGTCGAGTTCACGATCGAAGGCGAGCCCGGCGTCGGTGGTGTGATCGGCTCGAGTGCGATCGATCCGAAAGCGACCAGCCTCGGCGATGACAGTGTGCGCGAGTGCATCCAGGAGACGATGTACGCGATCAAGATCGATCCGCCGGCAAGCGGTGGCACTGTGACCGTGCGCTATCCGTTTGCGTTCGCACCCGCCGGCGAAGAGCCACCACCAGGCCCGCCGCGGTAGTACGCTCGCCTGCATGAAAGGCTTGTTAGCGACCCTGGTCGTGTTCGTCGCCGCATGCGGTGGTCACGATCCAGGAGACATCGACGAACTGCTCGGCGCGACGTGCCGATCCGATCGCGACTGCGAAGTGCGGTGCTACCTCGATCCCCAATTTCCCGGCGGCATTTGTAGCGTGCCGTGTACCTCCGACAACGATTGCCCCTTCGAGGCGCTGTGCATGTCGACGAGTGGCGGGATGTGCCTGTACGCGTGCCCGGACTTCGACTGCAACCGCTTGGGACCCGGCTGGACGTGTCGCAGTCGTGGCCGCGAG
>DASUFX010000327.1:0-18945 GCA_036274355.1 Kofleriaceae bacterium
AGCACGGCAGCGACGACGAGCAATGGCCTCATGGGCCGGGACCCTAGCCTAGAGCTCGAGCGGCTGCACGCCGAGGACTACGTGATCCTTCGAGACAGCGTCTAGCCATAGGAGCAACCTGCGCGTCTCGGTCGCCGACACGTCGATCTCGATAATTCGGCGGATCGGGCTGCCGGCGAGCGTGCGTGCAATGTCTTGTTCGCAGGTGGACCACGCGGAGGCCAGCGGCGTCGATTTGACCGGCAGGCCCTCGACCTCGACGGAGACGCCCATGACGAACTTCGCAAATGCTGGATTTGCTGCAGCGATCTGCCCCGACGGCGTGAGCAGCGCGAGCGGGAGTCGGCAGGCGTCGAACGCGACTCGTGCGAGCTCGTCGCGCTTGTGGCCCTTCTCAGATTTTTGCTCGATGACGACACGGCGCGACGGCCCCTGCGCAGCACGCCTGCGGCCGATGCCGAGCATGTCCATCACGGTCTTCAGCTCGTAGATGAACGCGGCCATGTCCTTGTGCCGCTCGCTCGGCCGTTTCGCGAGCGCGTGCAGCACGAGGTTCTCGACGGCAGGATCGAGCCCTCCATCGATCAGCTTCGACGGTGCCTTCGGTACCTCGTCGAGATGGCCGGCGAGAATCTTTTGCACCGGGCCGTCCCACGGCACCTGCCCGGTGAGCAGCTCGTAGAGCAAGATGCCGACGCCGTAGACGTCGCTCGCCGGGGATGCGGGCTCGCCGCGGATGCGCTCGGGCGCAACATAATGCGGCGTACCTGACAGCGACGTCGACGCGCGCGGACCGGTGAGCGGGCGCGCGAGGCCGAAGTCGAGCAGCTTGGCGACCATCTTGGTTCGCTTGCCCTCGAGATCCTCTTCAGCGATCAGGATGTTCTCGGTCTTGATGTCGCAGTGGACGACGTTCTGCTTGTGGATGTAGTGGAGCGCCTCGGCAACCTGCAGGACGATTTCGCAGGCTTTACGGACGGACAACCGCTTCTCGCGAAACAAGATGCGATGGAGTGGTTCGCCGTCGACGAACTCCATCACCATGAACATGCCGACCTTCTCGTCTTCACCGAAGTCGACGACCGACGTGATGTTCGGATGCGACATCGCCGATGCGAAGCGAGCCTCGCGATAGAACAGCTCGCGCGCCTCGTCGGTCTCGGCGACCGTGTTCGAGATGATCTTCAGCGCGAACTGACGCGACAGGTGGATGTGATTGACCTCGTACACCTTGCCCATGCCGCCCTGACCGATGCGCTTGACGATCTGGTAGCGACCGCCGATCAGCGAGCTGTGCTGCGCGGTCGTCACGCGGATGGCGGCGCTGCGAGGGGGCGCGGTCGGCGTATGCATGCCGCGCGGCGGGCGCGAGCCCTCCTTGCGGCTGGGTGACACGGTATCGGGGATCACGCGGGGGCCGACGCGCTGGATCCCTTGCGGGCGGTCGTTTGCGGTCGGCCTGCCGACTCGGGTGTTTTCCTGGCGACGCGGCACCTCGCGGGCGCCCGAGAGCGAGTCACGGTTTGGCGCGAGCGCACGATGATCGATCCGCACCTCGGCGGAATCATCGACGTTGACCTCGGGCAGCCGCGGTAGGTCCTCCGGCGGCGGAGGCAGTGGCAGTAACGGCGGGCGGCGGCCCGAGGGATTGCGCGTATCCGCCACGCCTGAATCGTACACGAGGTACAGTGGTTAGGTCGATGCAGGAGCTGTGGTCGAGCGCGAGCTACGAGCCGCACCTCTTGTCATTGCTTTTCGCGTTTGCGCCGGCCTCGATGCTCGTCGTGATCGCCTACGGCATCGCCATGCGCGGCGAACCTGTCCTGCGCGCCTGGCTGCTGATGCACTTCGTCACCCTGCTGCCGCTGTTCATGACGATCACATTGGCGCCATCGATCGTCTCCCCCCATGTCGCGACCGCCTTGTTTCGCATCTCTGCCAGCTGCATCCCCCTGACCTCCGTCGCCGGCGGCGCCTTTCAGTTCAGTCTGATCGGCAAGCACGAGGCCACACGGTGGTACAGCTTGGGATTTCTCGTAATCGCATGCGTCTGGCTGGTCATTGGTACGACCACGGACGCGCTCTGCAGCGGGGTGCGCTGGCTGGACGGTGCTGGCATGTGGTTCGGCGTCACTGGCGACTGGGCCTGGCTGGCCCTGCTGTGCGTCATCGCGAGCACGCTGCCGAGCTACGTGATGCTGTGCAAGGCGGCGATCTTCAGCAAGCCGTCGATCGAGCGCCGTCAGCTGCGCCTCGTGCTCATCGCAAACGTGCTCACGTATGCCGGCATCCCCGTCGACGGCAGTCTCGCGTTCGGCTACGGCGTGTTTCCGCTGTCGTGGCTGCTCGGTGGGATCGGCAGCGTGCTCGTCGCACGAGCGCTTGTCGTCGAGGACCTTCTGCGGGCACGCGCGGCCGACACGACGGCGCCGAACCTCGTGCTGCATTTCGCGGCTGCGATCCTGCTCGGCTGGTGCTCGCTCGAGCTGCTTGGCGACCAGGTGCCGTGGTGGGCGAGCGCGATGGTGCTCGCGGTCTGCTTCGGGAGCGTGCGCGTGCTGATCGCGTCGCTCGCTCTCATCAACCGCGGTGCGCGCGGGCGCGAAGGCACGCTCGATCGCCTGCTCGGCCAGCTCGTCGCGCGTGCTCGCCCGCTCGAATCCGAAGCGCAGATCGCCCAGCTCGCGGTCGACATCGTGGAGCTTGGCCTCGGTACGCGCGCCGAAGTGTTGCTCGCCGCCTCTGAAGACTATGGCTGGTCACGGCCGTCGGGCGAAAAGCTCGACGACGCCGATGCGCCCGATCCGCTACTCGGCGCATGGCTTGGTGAACATCGGCGCGCGCTGTTCTCCGACGAGCTCGAGCTGCATGTTCCTCACGATCTTCGTGAACAGCTCAGCAGGCAGTTTCATCGTCACCAGGCGCGCGCGCTCCTGCCGATCTCGAGCGACGGCGAGCTCCTCGCGTTGCTGATGGTTCCCGCGACGTTTCGCCGCGTGCGCGGACGCGAGCTGTCGTTCCTCGAACGCGCCGGCGAGCGGTTTGCTGAAGCGCTCGTCCACGCGCGCATGGCTCAGCGCGCAGCGCAACGCGCCCTGCTCTCGCGTCAGGTCGAGCTGGCCGCCACCGTGCAAGCGCAGCTGCTACCGACGAAGGGACCGCACGTGCACGGCGACATCACCGTCGTCGGAACGTGGCTGCCCGCGTCGCGGTGCGCCGGCGATTTCTGGGGCGTGTATCCGCTCGGCGAGCGCCGCGTGCTCGTCGCGATCGGTGACGTCGCCGGCCACGGCATCGCATCGTCGATGGTGACCGCAGCCGCGGCTGCTGCCGTCGATGTCGCGGTGCGCCGGTACGGCAAGGATCTCGAGCTGACGAACTTGATCACCGCGCTCGATGCCGCGGTCCGCCGCGTCGGCGGTGGCCAGCTCTCGATGACGGCATTCGCGGCGGTCCTCGATCCGGACGCGCGTGAGATTCGCTTCATCTCGTGCGGCCATACGACTCCCTATCTCGTGCGGCCTGGCGACGAGCTCGAGCTCCAGGCACTCGTCGGCCGCGGCAATCCCCTGGGGGGCGGCGGCAGCGTCGGTGCGAAGGTTCTGCAAAAACCACTGAAGGCCGGCGATCTCGTCGTCTGGTATACCGATGGTGTGATCGAGGCCCAGGATGCTGGTGGCGAGGCGTTCGGTGATCGCAGGTTGCAGCGGATGCTGCGCCGTCTCGATCGCGCGCAGTTCACCGCACCGGCCGTTCATAACGTGCTGTACGCCAGCGTCGCCGCGCATCGCTCCGGCGTTCCGCGCGAGGATGACGAGACGCTCGTAGTCGCGCAGTTTGCAACGCCGCGCGCCGCGTCGACGGAGGCCGCGCAATGAGACTGCGCGTCCTCAGCTACAACATCCACAAATGCATCGGCGGCGTCGACCGCCGCTATCAACCGCAACGCGTCGCCGACGTGTGCGCCGCGCTCGATGCGGACGTGCTGATGCTGCAGGAAGTCGACGCCGGCGTGACGCGGTCGAACGGCGATCGCCAGGTCGACGTGCTCGGCGATCTGATCGGCATGCGGTATCGGACGTGGTTCCCGAACGTTGACGTGCGGGGCGGCGGGCACTACGGCAACGCGATCCTCAGCCGCTATCCATTGATCGAGAGCACGAACATCGATCTGTCGATCCGCTTCAAGAAGAAGCGCAGCGTGCTGCACGGCGTGATCCGCGTGCGCCACGACGACGTCGACCGCACCGTGCATCTCTACAACATGCACCTCGGGCTCGCGCGTTACGAGCGTCGCATCCAGCTCGGCATGTTCCTCGACAGCCATCCGTTCGCGAACCTCCACCACGACACGCCAGTCGTCGTCGGTGGTGATCTCAACGACGTCTACGGCCGACTCGGCGAGCTATTGCGTCCCGCCGGATTTCGCGGTGTCGATCGGCGCCCGCTCACGTTCCCAGCATGGGGTCCGGTGCGGCCGCTCGACGCGATCTTCGTGCGCGGCCACGTCGACTTCTTGAAGCTTTCCCGCTGCGAGAGCGAGCTCGCGCGCCGGGCAAGCGACCACCGTCCGCTCCTGGCGGAGGTTCGCCTCCAACCCCATCAGGCGCACCTATCAAGTCATCACCATCACGAACACAAGCCGCCAACCCCGCGGCCCTGATGATTCGCTGATCGACAGGCGCTCGGCGGTGATACGCTGAGGGTGTGCGACTGGCCGTAGCCCTCGGCGTGCTCGCAGCTTGCTCGTTCGACCATGGCATTCCGGTCAACGCGCAGGACGACGCGCCCGTGGCGATGATCGACAGCAAGTCGATCGACGCGAGCGGTAGTGGCAGCGCCACGCCCGACGCGCGTCCCGACGCCGCGCCGGATGCGAGGGCATGCCCGAGCAACTTCCAGCCGATCGCGAACGGGCCGGCCGGCTCGGTCTACCGGATCCACGGCTACTCGCAGGTCAACGATCAGAGCCTGCCGTTCCAGACCGCACGAACCGGGTGCGTGAACGAAGGTGGCTATCTCGCGATCCCGAACGACGCGAACGAGATCATGGCACTGCTCGCCGCGACGCCGCGCGAGAGCATGATGCCGTGGATGTGGGTCGGGATTACCGATCAAGCGCAGGAAGGCACGTGGCTGACAGTGCTGGGCACGACGCCGTACCTCGTCTGGGGCGCTGGCGAGCCCGACGGCGGCACGGCAAACAACTGCCTGCTGCTCGCGCAGACCAATCAGATGTACGACTCGACATGCGGCAGCTCGTGGGCGTACGCGTGCGAGTGCGAGCAGTGACTAGGTCCGGATCGGCTTGTACTTGATCCGGTGCGGCTGGTCGGCGGCGTCACCGAGCCGGCGATGGCGGTCGGCTTCGTAATCCTGGAAGTTGCCCTCGAACCACTCGACGTGGCTGTCGCCCTCGAACGCGAGGATGTGCGTCGCGATGCGATCGAGGAACCAGCGATCGTGGCTGATGACGACCGCGCAGCCCGGGAACTTCTCGAGGCCGTCCTCGAGTGCGCGCAGCGTGTCGACGTCGAGGTCGTTCGACGGCTCGTCGAGCAGCAGCACGTTGCCGGCGCGCTTGATCATCTTCGCGAGGTGCACGCGGTTGCGCTCACCACCGGAGAGAATGCCGACCTTCTTCTGCTGGTCCTGGCCCTTGAAGTTGAAGCTCGACACGTACGCGCGAGCGTTCATCGTGCGCTGGTTCGGCGGCTCGCCGAGCGTGAGCGTCTCGGCGCCTTCGGCGATCTCGTCGTAGAGCGTCTTGTTATCGTCGAGCGCGTCGCGCGACTGGTCGACGTAGCCGAGCTTGACGGTCTCGCCGATCTTGATCGTGCCCTTGTCGGGTTTCTCGACGCCCATGATCATGCGGAACAGCGTCGTCTTGCCGGCGCCGTTCGGGCCGATCACGCCGACGATGCCGCCGCGCGGCAGCTTGAACGTCAGGTTCTCGATCAGCAGGCGATCGCCGTATGACTTGTAGACACCGTCGAAGCTGACGACGTCGCCACCGAGGCGCGGTCCCGGCGGGATCACGATCTCGAGCCCCTCGGCGCGCGCTTCTTTTTGCGCCTCGTTCACCATCTCGTCGTAGCGAGCGAGACGCGCCTTGCTCTTGGCCTGGCGCGCCTTCGGCGAGCTGCGCACCCACTCGAGCTCGCGCGCGAGCATCTTCTGACGTGCGTCGGCTTGCCGCTCCTCGTCCTTGAGGCGCTTCGCCTTCAGCTCGAGCCACGCCGAATAATTGCCTTCGAACGGGTGGCCCTCGCCGCGGTCGAGCTCGAGGATCCACTTCGCGACGTTGTCGAGGAAGTAACGATCGTGCGTGACCGCGACGACGGTCCCCTTGAACGTCTCGAGCGTCTTCTCGAGCCACGCGACGGACTCGGCGTCGAGGTGGTTCGTGGGCTCGTCGAGAATCAGCATGTCCGGGTTCGAGAGCAGCAAGCGGCACAGCGCGACGCGGCGCTTCTCACCACCGGAGATCTTCGTGACGTCGGCGTCGCCCGGAGGGCAGCGCAGCGCATCCATCGCCATGTCGACCTGATGGTCGAGCTCCCACGCATTCACCGCGTCGATCTGATCCTGGAGACGACCTTGCTCCTCGAGGAGCTTGTTCATCTTTGCCTCGGGCATGTCCTCGCCGAGCGCCATCGAAATCTCTTCGAAGCGCGTAAGCAGCTTGCGCGTCTCGGCAACGCCCTCGTCGACGTTCTCCTTGACGGTCTTCGCCGGATCGAGCTGCGGTTCCTGCGCGAGATAACCGACCTTGAGACCCGGTGCCGGCCACGCTTCTCCGAGAAAGTCCTTGTCGACGCCCGCCATGATGCGGAGCAACGTGCTCTTGCCGGCACCGTTGTTACCGAGGACGCCGATTTTCGCGCCTGGATAAAACGACAACCAAATGCCTTTGAGGATCTCGCGCTTCGGCGGCACGAGCTTGCGGAGATCCTTCATCACGAACGTGTACTGGGCGGTCATGGCGGGCGGGGTTATACCGTACCCTTGGCGCGTGGCCTACCGAGGCGACGACGCAGGCGATGCCGTAGAAGCACCGACGGCAGAGGGCCTGCTGAAGGTGCTCCTCGGTCCGAACCGCGTCGATCTATCCGTCGCGCAACGTAGCCTTCACATCGCCGACCGCATCGCGACGCTGGTCGAGCACAAGAAGCAGAAGCAAGACCGCCGCGGCTCGGTGAAGATTCTAGGAAACCTCGTGGTGGCGCGCGGGTTTCCACGCGAGGATGTCGGCCTGTGGATCGAGCACCTCGGCGACGACAAGAAGAAGAAGAGCGACGACAAGCGCAAGGCCGAACCGGCCGAGGACGACAAGCGCAAGCCGCCGAGCAAGGCTGACGACTCCCGCGCGGACGAGCCGAGCATGCAGCGGATCTTTGGCGTCGAGCCGGTGAGCCTGCTCGAACGCGACGGGCTCGGCGCGCTCGGCCGCCTCGACGTGCTCGCGCAGCGCCTCCGCGCCCACCTCGCCGACCTCGCCGGACCGATCCGCCGCGCCATCGAAATCGGATCCGGCCACGCGCTCGACAAGGTGCTGCTCGCCGATCACGGCGACCATTACATGTTCTACGCGCGCCGGCTGTTTCGCGACCGAGCGCGGTTCGCGATGGCGGTGCACGACGACGGCCGCATTGTCGTCCCCGACGGCAAAACGCTGCGCGAGGTGCGCGTGACGTCGCGGTTCGGTATCACCGTGCGTGGCGACTACATCCGCTTCGCCGACCCGCACGGCACCGACCTCGCGAAGGTGTCGCTGCCGTGGCTCGGCCCTGAAGATCGCGACGAAGTCGCGCGTCGCATCGGCCAATTCGTCGATCGGGAGTAGCTACAGCCCCTTCAGCTTCGTCGACAGCTTCGCCTTCTCGCGTTCGAGCTCGTCGTTCTTCTTCTGCAGGATCGCGTTTGCCTTCTCGAGCTCCGCCGCTGCCTTCTGGGCGTCGGCGGCGGCCTTCTGTGCCCTCGCTTGCTCGCGCTCGGCGTTTTCCTTCGCGGCGCTTGCGGCGTCGAGCGCCGCCTTCAGCTTCACGTTCTGGCGCTGCAGCTCTTCGCGATTTCCCTCGATGATCGTGTCCTTCGCGACGACTTGCTCTTGCGCCTTCGCGCGAGCCGCTTCGGCGGCGGCTTTGTCAGCCTCCGCGGCCGCCTTGCTCGCTTCGGCTGCTTTCGTGTCCGCCTCCGCAGCAGCCTTGCGTTGCTCTGCAGCGGCTTTGTCCGCTTCTGCCGCGAGGCGTTCGCGCTCCTTGAGCTGCATCGCCGACAGCGCATCCGTCGCGTTCTGCTCGGCGCCGCGGATCCACACCAGCGCGACGATCGCCGCGGCTGCGATCGCGCCGAGGAGAATGAACGCACCGACGAGCACGGTGCGCCGCGTGCGCTGACCGCGCCGGGCGAGTGCAAGGACCGCGTCGAGAAATGCGCGATCGCGCGGCGACAGCTCGCGCGGCCGGAGAGCGAACCAGCGCCGCGCTTCTTCCATCGCTTCGCCGCGCCACAGCACGCCGACTGCGTGGCGCTTCGCTTCCCATTGCTTCGCAGCGGCCGACAGCTGCGCGAGGAACGCAGTGTCCTCCTGATCTTCGTCGAGCCAGCGGCGGAGCGTTGGCCAGCGGCCGATCAGCGACTCGTGCACGATCTCGACGGTGCCACCCGCGGTATCGCCGCGCGTCTGCACGACGAGCAAGCGCGCCGCGACGAGCTGATCGAGGACGTGGCCAACGTCGGGCGACAGCTCGTGCAAGTCGGCGAGCTCGACGATCGCGCGCGTGCGCTCGGGCGTGATCAGGCGCTGGAAGATCTTCTGCGTGAGCCGCTGCGCCGGTGCCGTCATCCGCGCGACGACCTCGTCGGCGTGGGTCGCGAGTGCGCCGCTGATGCCGCCGATCGCGGTGTAGCTCGCGACCGTCAGCAAGCGGCGCTGGCGATCGCGCGTGTCCCACAGCTTCGCGGCTGCGAACTGCAAGAGTGGCAACGCGCCCGGCGTGCCGACGAGTGCGTCGAGCATGTCTTCGATCATCTCCATGGTCTCGAACCGGTAACCGACCATCTCGACCGGCGCGATCAACGCTTCGCGTAGACCGACGCGATCGGGCGGCGACAAGAAGACGAGCCCGCGCGAGAGATCCTCCATGAACCGCGGGTCTTCGGCGATGCGATCGAGGAAGTCCGAGCGCATCGACACGACGACGCGCACGGGTGCAGCGCTGTCGTCGGCGGCGCCGGTCAGCGCAGCGGTGAACGCACGCCGTTCGCCCGCATCCGGCATCAACGTGTACAGCTCTTCGAACTGGTCGACAAACAGCAGCACGCTCTGGCCGGTCTGTCGCGCGTAACCGCGCATGCACGTGCCGAAGTAGCCCGGCTCGTTGCGCAGCCGATGGTGCTGCTCGTCGAACTGCGTCTGCACGTTCGCGCGACTCGCGAGTCGCTGCACGACGCTCGCCAGCGCCGCGACAGGTTGCCGGCCCGGACGAAGCGTCACGATCTCCCAACGCTCGCCCGAGCTCTTGAGCGCGGGACCGACGCCGGCGCGAATGAACGATGACTTGCCGACACCCGACGGACCGACGACACCGGTGAGCGGCAGCTCGCGCACGCGCGCGACCATGCGCGTGACATCGCGGCCACGCCCGAAGAAGCGATCCGCATCCGCTTCCTGAAATGCGATGAGGCCGGGATATGGGCTCTCGCCCTCGGCGAGCTGGCGACCATGGCGGCCGGGCAGCAGTGCTTCGAGCGTGCGCACGACCTCGGCAGCGTTCGCGATGCGTTCGAACCGTTGTTTGCGCAGGCAGCGCTCGACGAGCTGGGCGAGGGCATCGGGGACATCGGGCGCGCGCGTGTGCACCGACGCGAGCGGCGTCGGTGCATGCGCGTTCGCGACCATCGCGTCCATCGTCAGCGGCTGCACCGGGTGATAGCCGGTCAACATCTCGAACAAGATCACGCCGAGCGCGTAGAGGTCGGCTCGATGATCGACGTCGACGCCGGTCATCTGCTCGGGCGACATGTACGGCAGCGTGCCGACGAGCTCACCTTCGGTCGTCATTTGCAGCGAGCGCGGCTCGGGGCCACGCTGCGTGCCGTACTGCGTGAGCCGCCGCGGGTGCTCGGCGAACGCCTTTGCGATGCCGAAGTCGAGGACCTTGACCTGGCCCGCGCTCGTGACGAACACGTTCTCGGGCTTGAGATCGCGATGGACGATACCGAGCTCGTGAGCGCGCACGAGCGCACGTGCGATCGGCAGCGCGAGCTCCACGACGCGCGACGGCGCGAGCCGCTGTCCCGTCGAGAACCCGCCCATCACTTCGCGTAGCGTGTCGCCCTCGAGGAACTCGAACACCATGTACGGCGTGCCGTTAATCGCGCCGACCTCATGGATGATGACGATGTTGTCGTGATTGCACTGCGCGGTCGCGCGCGCTTCGACGAGGAAGCGATCCGCGACCTCTTGCGCTGCGTCGCGCAGCACCTTGATCGCGACGCGCCGGCCGAGCTTCGTGTCGCGCGCTGCCCATACCGTACCCATCGCGCCGCGGCCGAGCTCGCGAATCAGCTCGTAGTGATAGATCCATGCACCCGCAGCGATCACACCGGGCGCTTGCTGCGGCGGTGATTGGACGACCGGTACTTCCCAGTCGGTCGTGCGCGCGGTCAGAACGAGCCTCCGACGGTCACGAGCCCGCCGCCTTTCGTCGGCACGACGTCGATGCGCGCTGCCTTCTCGACGCTCTTCTCGTACACGGTGCGTCCGCGATTCATGTAGAGCATCACCCCGCCCGTGATCGCAGCCGCGGCGCCGACCGACATCACGCTGATCGCGATCACGCTGAGCCGCTCGGCGCTCTGCTTGTCGCTCGTGTCGAGCATCGTCGGATCGTTCGGATCGCAGTGGATGTCCGAGCAGTTGCGCGTGACTTGCTTGTCGTAGCTGTCCATCCGCGAGGCCGCCTGCAGCTGGAGCAGACCGCCGACGCCGGCGATCGCGAGACCGCCACCGAACACCGACCACGGCACCCAACCCGGCCAGCGATGCGTGATCTTCGCGGCGGTCTCGAGCGGAATCAGCGCCACTTCGACGCGCTGCTGCTTGCCGCCGAGCACGACGGCTTCGACGGTCTTCGTGAGGAACCCGTCCTTCGTGCCGACGATCATGTGCTGACCGGCGGTCGCGCGTCGCTTCGTGGTGCCCGGGCACGTGACGAGTGGTTGACCATCGAAGGAGACCTTCACGCCGGCCTGCGTGCAGCTCACTTCCAGATCGCCGAGCTGCTTGCCGAGCAACTTCTGATAGTTCAGCGCTTCGTTGTAGACAGCTTCGTCGAGGGGCGCCGCGCCGTACTCGAGCGCGAGCTGGAGGTTGTCCGATGCCTCGACGGGACGCTCGAGCTGGATCAAGCAGCGAACCATGTTGAAGCGGATCGCGGGGTGATCCCACGCTGCGACCGCTTCCTTGTACTTCTCGAGCGCCGCACTGAAGTTCTTCTCGAGGAAGAGCGCGTTGCCTTGCTCGAGTAACTTCTGCGCTGCTTGCTTCTGCTGGTCGCTGACGCCTGTGCTCCACGGCTCGTTGCCGGCGAACGCGGGCGAGGCGAGGAGCGCGAACACGATGATCGCGACGAGCTTCATTGCAGCCTCCCGATCAACCGCGCGTCGATGCCGAGCTCACCGCCAACGACCACCGCGCCTGGCATCGACCACACTGCCTCCGCAGCTCCGGCAGACAGGCGAGACACCGGCGACCACGACGTGCCGTCGTAGTGAAGCAGTGTGCGGTTGCCGACGACCCACACGTCGTTCGCGCCAGTACCATTGACGTCACTCCATGCGTCGTCCGTCGGCGTCGTAGTCGCGAGCGGCACGATCATCTGCGTCCACGCGGTGCCGTCGTAATGATAGATCGCACCACCCTCACCGACGACGAACACGTCGCTCGCGCTCGCCCCCCACACCTTGGTGAGCTTGTGCGTCGTGACGAGCCCCGCATCGCTCCACGCTGTGCCGTTGTAGTGGAGTAGCTTCGCCTCGGCGGTCGCGTATACGTCGCTCGGCCCCGAGCCCCACACGCCAGACAGTGATTTCCCGAGCGGCATCACGCGGCTCGATTGGTCCTCCCACGTCGTACCGTTATAGTGGAGCAGGTTTGCTTCGCCGGTCGAGCCGTCGGCACCGACGGCATAGATGTCGTTCGCGGCGAATCCCCAGATGTCGAGGATCCATTTCACGTTCGGCGCGTTCACGCACGTGGTCCCCGTCGCGGTCCTGTGCATCATGTTTCCGTACGGCCCGACGATCCACACGTCACTGCCAGCCGACCCCCAGGCGCCGAACACGAAGGTAGTACCCGGCCAGCAGCTCGGATACGGCACCGACGTCCACTTGCCCTGCGCCCACTCCTGGAAAAACACGCCATCGCCGACCGCGATGGCGTAGCCCTTGTTCGTGCCCCACAGGCCGCGCACCTCGTTTGGCAGCGATGGGGTATCGAGACGCCCCACGCCCGCATACTCGAGAAACAAGCTCGGCCGCTTCGCCGCATACACCGTGGTCGCGCCAGCATGCACCGCCTGCAGACTGAGGTTCGCCGACGCGACACTCGTCACCATCGGAATCCAGCCGGTGCCGTCGTAGAACAGGATGTTGCTCACGGCGCCAACGCCGACTGCGTAGACTTCACTGATCGAGCGGCCGGTGATTGCATTGAGCTGCGTCGTCCCAGCGGGAAGCGCCATCGTGGTCCATTGATTACCGTCGTAGTGCAGCGCGATCCCCGGTGGACCGTCTGCAGACGGCGTACCGACCGCGAACACGTCCGTCGGTCCGCTGCCCCAGACTCCGCGCAGGTTGTAGCCGCCCGCGCTCACGTTCATCGGCGTCCATGATCCGCCGACGAGCCGCAGGATTGTTCCTGCATCGCCGACCGCGAACACGTCATTGCCGATGCCGAACACACCGTTGAGCAACCCCGCCGTGGGAATCGTCATCTCCGTCCACCCGTTGCCGTCGAAGTGGAAGATCTGGCCGCCTTGCTTGCCGCCGACCGCGTACACGTCGGTCGGGCTTCGCCCCCAGATGCCGTTTACGTGCAGGGTGCCGGTCTCGGCGCTGTCCCACGAGGTGCCATTGAAGTGAGCGATCGATCCGTCGTACCCGGCGGCGAACACGTGACCACCGCCGGCCCAGATGCTGCGGTACCAGACCACGCTTCCCGTCGGTTGGATCAGCGGTTCCCACACACCGGCGTGCCGGTGATAGATGCCTTGCTGGTTTGCGACCCAGAGATCAGCACCGTCTTCCCAAATTCCCGCGATGCCACCCACACCGTTGAGAGAGCGTGCCTGCCAGCCGAGCCGGCGGCACGTGCTGAATCCTTCGGTGCACAGCGCGTTGCATCCGAGCGCGCCGTAGTCGTACGCGAAGTCGACGCACGTGCCGACATCGGGGATGTCGGTCGCGCCATCGCAGACCTCGTCGCCCGAGACGAGCTCGTCACCGCACGTCGCAGGAATGCAGACCTTGTCCTTGCAGATGCCGCCCGGCGCGCCGTTGATGTTGCACGCCTCGCCATCGGCTCTGTCGACGCACGACGTGAGCTGGTCGGGAAACACGCACGTCTCGTGCGTGTTGTCGCAGACCTTGTCCGGCGCGCAAACATGGCCATCGCTGCACGTCACCGCCGTGGTCCGGACGCACCCCGCCGCCACCAGTACCAGTATGAGTCCCCGCATGGTCTTTAGGGTAACGCCGATCACTGGCAATTGACCTCGCTTTGGATCCATCGCCCGATCACGTCGATCGCGAGTGGATCGGTCTGGAGCGTCGCAAGTGGCGGCATTCCGTTCACGCGCGTGCTGATGCGCTGAAAGATCACGGATGACGCCGGATCGCCGGCGACGACTTCCGCATCGGTGCCGCACAGCTTCGTCTGCGCGAGCGGGACCTCCCAGCGGAAGTCGCGCGTCGGGCGCTCGCCACCCGGATTGTGGCAGTGCGAGCAGTTCGCAGCGACGTAGCCGCGCATCCGCGTCTCGAGCGGCAGCGTCGCGTCGTGCGGCGACGCGAACGGCTGCACCTCCAACTGCGGCGCGATCGCGCCAATGTGCGCGAGCGTGTCGAGCTGATCCCCCATGACGCCATCGTAGTCGAAGCGTCGCGCGAGCTGACCGGTACGTACGCCGAGCAGTGGCCCGTTCGACACGTTATGGCAACGCAGACATTGCGCACGGCTCGGATAGCTGTGCGTGTGGAGCGTGCCGTTATCGAGCGGCCAGTCGACCGTCGTCGCCGCATCGGGCAACAGGTCTGCGTCACTGCCGTCGATGCGCCAGCGGAAGCTGTAGCCCTGCAAGCTGGGGACACCCGACGATGCGCCAACGATCAAGAAGCGCGTCTCCATCACGCGACGCGTACGCGGATCACCGGGCGTGGTCTCGATCGCGAATTCTTTGATCAGCATCGCACCCGCGGGCGGCGTCCACGCACCGGTGGGCTGCGTCGTCATCATTTCGCCGTCGGGCAGTGCGATCCAGCGGCGCTTGCGCGCGCCGTCGGACCACAGCTCGCTCACGATGTCGAAGGGGATCAAACCGGCGTGCGGCGTGGCGCGACCGTTCGCGATCGTGAAGCAGCCGGTCGCGCTGAGCGTGGTCTGCGTGCCGTCGAACGCGCAGCCCGTGATCGACGTGCGGGCCTCGATGCCGAACCGCGGCACCGCGGGGCCGTTCCAGCGTGCGATCGCGATCGTCGCGCTCGCGCTCATCGAGTCGACCGATTGCGCTCCCCACGCGATCACCGGCGCGCGGCCACCCGCGAGCGCCATCACAGGACGCACGATCGCATGCGCGGCATCGTCGTTCCACGCACCGCCGCCGACCGCGCGCCATGCCGTGCCGTCCCAGCGCGCGACGAAGCCGCGCCAGTTACCCTCGACGAGCTCGCGCCACGCGACGATCGGCGTGCCGTCGGCGTCGAGCGCGATCGCCGGCGCTTGTGCATCCGCGGGCGAGTCGACATCGAGCTCGCCGCCGAGCAGATGGTAGCCCTGCGCGTCGACGCGCGCGACGTGCACGCCCCACGAGAACCCGCTGTACGTGTCGTACGCGACATCGATCGTGTCGCCGTGCGCCGCGACCGCAACGCGATTGAACGCGCCGGTCGTTTCGCTGCCGTTCTGCACCGGAACGCCGATCGGGATCGTGGTCTCGATCCACGTGCCGGTCCAGCGCAGTACACGGACGGCAGGCCCGCGGCCGCTGGTCCCCGTCGCTCCGGTATCGGCAAACGCCACGACCGGCGTGTCCGGTGTCGCCATCGCGAGCTGCGGCAATCCACTGACGGTGCCGATGACCGCAATGTCGCGCGCGTCGGTGCCGAGCGGTTGCCACGCGTCGTCGACGAGCCGGCGCACGACGACCGCGCTGCCGTTCTGAAATGACCCAGCAGCGACGTACGCGATCATCGGATCGCCACCCGGTGACCGCGCCGCGACGGCATACGCCCCATCGCCCGGTGACGCGAGCGGGACCCATGCGTCGCCGTCCCAGCGCGCGGCCTGCACGGACGCGGTGGCGCCGAACTGCGACCACACGACGATCGGACGGTCCTGCGCGTCGAACGTGATCGACGGCAACGCCGAGTCACCCGCGCCGAGCTCGCCGCCGAGCGCGACGAATCCCGCCGGGCCGATCTGGTTCACGACCACGCGCCGCGCCGAGTTGGCACCCGCGCTCCACGCCACGACGACGCGCCCGCCATCACCAATCGCGAGCGACGGTGTCGCGCCGGTCGTCGCGGCACGGCTCCACGCCGGCAGCGTCCAGCCCACGCTCGTCTCCGCGAGCGGATTGGCATCCATGTCCGTGATCGCGTTGGACAGCGTCAGCCGCACGGCGCCGACCGCCGCGGCATCGTCCGCGACTTGCACGGTCAGCACGGCGCCGGTCAGCGTCGCCGTCGCGGCCAGCGGCGTACCGTCATCCGCCGTCACGACGACCGACGTCGCGGTCACGCTGGCCGGATCGATCGCCTCGGAGAACGTGACCGTGATCGGGTCGTGCAGCCAGACGCCGTCGGCGCCGTCACCCGGCGATACCGACACGACCGTGGGTGGTTTGGAGTCGTTGCCACCGGAAAAGCCACACGCGGAAATTGCGACAAGCCAGGAAATGCGACGCATGGTCGTCCCGCCTTCGCAAGCGCCATGCCGCGTGCAACTGTGCGAGCTTGCTCGGCTCCTCGCCGGGGCGCGATCGATCCGATCGATCCAAAGCGATCATTCGATCAATCAATCGGCGTGGCCGAAAGTGATACAAGCGAGGGTGATGCCACGCCTTGTCGTGCACGAGCCGGGCGGCGTCACGACAGCGGTCGAGGTCGATGGCGACGTACGGATCGGTCGCGAAACCGGTCTCGAAGTCAGCTTGCTCGACACCAAGGTGTCGCGACATCACGCGACGATCGCGAAGGACGGCGCGAATTGGGTGCTGACCGACGCCGGCTCGCGGCACGGCACGTTCGTCAACGGCCAGCGCGTCACGCGCCACGTGCTCGCCGAGGGCGACCAGTTGCAGATCGGCGCGACCCAGATGCGCTTCGAGCACGCGACCACGCCATCGTCCGTGGCGCTGCACCTCACGACCGCGGTGCCGCCGCAGATCGACGAACGCCTGCGCGTGTTCTATCAACTCGCCGATGCGACCGCGGCGATCGAGGAAGGCGACGCCGCGCTGCGCCCTGCCCTCGCGGCGATCGTCGCAGTGCTCGGCTGCGATCGCGGCGTGATCGCGCTCGGCAACCTACCGACCAATCTGCGGCGCGCCGCCGAGGTCGAGGCGCGCGGGCTCGTGATCTCGCGGGCGGTGATCGAATCGGTGATCGTGCGCGGCGAAGCGGTGCTGCTTCGCGGTGCCGATGCCGCGCTTCAGATGACGCTCGATCGGCAGGGCGTGCGCTCGGCGATCGCCGCCCCGCTACGCATTCGCGATCGCACGATCGGTCTTGTCTACGTCGACGATCGGGGCCGCGACGATCGCTTCGAACAAGCCGACCTCGAGCTGCTCGTCGCGGTCGCCCGGCTTGCCGGCGTGATCGTCGACGTCGCCGGTCGCTACGAACGCGCCGTCGCGATCGTCGAGAATGTCGAACGCGAGCGGGTTGCCCCCGAGCTGATCGGTTCGAGCGCCGAGCTCGGACGCGTGCGCCTCGAGGTCGCGCGGTTCGCCGCGACCGAGCTGCCGATCTTTCTCACCGGCGAGAGCGGTGTCGGCAAAGAGCTCGTCGCGCGCGCGCTCCACGCGACCTCGCCACGCAAAGCGGCGCAATTCATCGCGGTCAACTGCGCAGCGATGCCCGACACGCTGCTCGAGAGCGAGCTGTTCGGTCACGTGCGCGGCGCGTTTACCGGCGCCGACCGCCCCCGGCGCGGCAAGCTCGTGCTCGCCGACGGCGGCACGCTGTTCCTCGACGAGGTTGCGGACCTCAGCCTCGCCGCGCAGGCAAAGCTGCTCCGCGTGCTCGAAGACGGCGAAGTCGTGCCGGTCGGCAGCGAGCAGGCGATCAAGACCGACCTGCGCGTTGTCTCGGCGTCGCACAAGGATCTGCAGCAAGCGGTCACCGAGGGTCGCTTCCGACAAGATCTCTACTACCGACTCGTCGGCGCCGAGGTCGCGATCCCGCCGCTGCGCGAACGCGCTCGCGATGTCGTCGAGCTTGCCGAAACGTTCCTCGCGCGCGTCCGTGCGAAGCGTCAGGCGCCGAGTCGGTTCTCGCCCGATGCGATCACGGCGCTCACCACGTACGGCTGGCCCGGCAACGTCCGCGAGCTCCGCCATGCGGTCGAGCGCGCGTGTGCAATCGCAGCCGGAGATGTGATCGAAGCCGCGGACCTGTCGCTGCGCGCGCCGACCGGCAAGCTCGGCGAGAGCCGCGACACCCTCGCGAACCGCTACGCCGCGCTCGACGATCACGAGCGTCAGCTCGTCGAAGAAGCGATGGCGAAGGCGGGCAATAACGTCGCCGAGGCCGCGCGCCTGCTCGGCATCACGCGCATCATGATGAAGCGCCGGCTGGATCGATTCTCTGGCAACGAATAGCTACTGGGCGCAACACGTGTGCGAGCGCCGTGTGCGCATCGGCGACGGTCGTGCTTGCCGCTGCTGCAGCTCGAGCACTCGATCGTCGTTGACGAGCACCTCCTTCGCGTTGCGCCGTCCTGCGATTACCGATTCGAGGCTGTTGTGTGTGCCCCACACGCGGACTCGCGCGTGCCTGCGAGTCTCTGCGCCGAATGCCGAGATCACGATCTGCGTCGGGTCGACACCGATCGCGATCAGCTGATCACGCACGAGGCGCGCGCGCCGCATGGACAGCGCTACGTTGTTCTTCGCAGGGCCGTGGGCGTCGGCGTGGCCATCGACGACGATCAATCCGTCGAAGTTGTCTTCCGCCCACGCGGCGACGTGCCCGAGCTGAGAGCCCGCGGCATCGCCCATCCGCGCCGAGTTCTCATGGAATTCGATTTCCGCGAGCAGGCCGGCCCGAGGATGCTGCGACATGTTCCCGGGCTCGGCACCTACGCTCAGCGGAACGAGTACTACTACTACAAGCAAAGCTAATCTCATCGCGTCCCTCTCCGAAGGAGGTCGAGATGAAGGGCCGCAACCCATGTGCCGCCTACTACCCGTTTGCGTAGGACGATTCGGGGAATATTTCCGTCGGTGTACTGCCCTCGGCAGGCCCTTTACATCGACGTAAGCGGACCCACAATGACCCCATGCTGAAGTCCTGGCGGCTCGGAACCATCCTCGGGTTTCCGGTCGAGCTCAACCTGAGCTTCTTGCTCCTGCTTGCACTCGTGTTCTTCGCGTTCGGCGGCGCGATCGGAGTCGCGCTCGTGTTGCTCGTGTTCGGCTCGGTGCTGTTGCACGAGCT
>DASUFX010000328.1:0-9377 GCA_036274355.1 Kofleriaceae bacterium
GAAGGCGAGCGCAGCGATCGCCGACGAAGCGGGTACCGACGCCGCGGCGCTTCCAGTACGAAGAAGAGGAGCCCGCGACGTGGACGAAGAAGTGAGCTAGCGGGTTCGCGCTGCGAGCTCGGCGCAGTACGTGCGGAAGTCGCGTGGCGGTCGGCCGAGCAGCGCGGTCGTCTTCGCGATCGTGCGCGTGGTCGCGGGCGCACCGAAGCGCTGGATGATCCGGTATGTCCGTGCGAAGTCATCCGCGCGCCGCGCCGGCTGCATGCGCGCACCGACGGTCGAGCGCCAACGTTCGACATCATCGCCGCCATACGTCACCGGCCGGCCGAGCGCCTCGCTCCACACCTGCGCGACCGCAGCGCCGGTCCAGTTGTCGGGGCCGACGATCGGGTAGGCACCGGATGCGACATCGTCATCGACGAGCGAGCGCGCAGCGCCATCACCGATGTCGCGCACGTCGACTCGGTTGAGGCGGCGCTTGCCCATCGGGTTCGGATAGCTACCGGCGAGAATCTCGGGCAGCGCGAGCTCGTCGTTCTGATAGAAGTTTGACGGCCCGAGCACGACGGGCGACAGCGGCGACGAGCGCACGCGGCGTTCGACCTGAAACTTCGGGCGATAGTGCGGACCGATCACGCCGACGATTCCGTCGAGCACGGCCTGAAGCGGCAACCACGTGCACGGGTGGAATGACGACACGAACACGAGACGGCGCAGCTTCGCCGCTTCGCACGCGTCGACGAAGTTGAAGCCGAGCTGTGCCTCGTGCTCGTGGTGCGGCGTGATGAAGCAGGCGCCGTCACAACCGGCAAGCGCGCTCGCGAGCGATGCAGGGTCGGCGAGATCACCGCGCACAGACTCGGCACCGTCGAACGGCGTCGAGTGAACGAGAACGCGCACGCGTGCTCCGCGGTGCGTGAGCGACTGGACGACGCAGCGGCCGACTTCACCGGACGCGCCGACAACGAGGACGGTTACCACGTTAGAGATCTTGCCCCATTCGCGCCGGCGGAAGCGAACGGAAGTACCGATAGAGTGCGCGCAGATCGTCTTCGCTCATCTTGCGGAACGTCGACCATGGCATCGGGCTCGCCGTTGGCACTGCGTTCTTGAAGCGCGCGACGAACACGTCCTCACTCCATACGTAGATGTGGCCCGTCTTCGGATCTGGCGTGAGGTTCGGCGTCACGAACTTCGTGCCGGGCGCGCTGTGCGACTCGAGGCTCATGCCGCCGGCGAACGTGACGCCCTCGGCGTCGCCGTTGCGCAGGTTGCGCCGCGTGTGGCAGCCGTTGCAGTTCGCGATCGTGTTCGCGATGTACTTGCCATACTCCGCGGTCGGCCCACGTTCGACGTGCGCGCGAATCGGTTGACTCGGACCTTTCGGCTCGAGCAAGAACGCCTTCGCCGCGCGGCCGAGGAAGTTAAAATCGCTCGGCGGCACGTAGTGATCGATCGGCGGTCGGCTACGCAGATACGAGATCACCGCGGTCAGATCCTCGTCGGTCATGTCCGCGAACGGCATGAACGGCATCATCGCGCGGCCACTTGGATGCACGCCGTAGCGCAGCACGCGGGCGACCTCGGGGTCGGTGTACTTGCCGATGCCCGTCCCTTGGTCGGGTGTGATGTTGCGCGCGTAGATCGTGCCAATCGGCAGATTGAACGTGAGACCGCCGACGAGATGACGCTCCTCGTTCGTGTCGCCCACCATGCCGTGGCATTCGACACAATGCGCGGGACCGGTCACGAGATAGCGGCCACGCTCGATGACGTCGGGATCACGGCTCGCATGGATGTCGGGATATGGAGCGTCGAACGTGCGGTTCTCGCGCGCGACCACCGCGATGGCGACCGCGGCCGTACCTAGCACCAGGAACATCGCCACACCGATGGCGACGCGCTTCAGGATTTTCTTCATGCCCCGCCAAGTGCGGTGAGCCGATGCTTCGTTACAAAGTTTCTGTTACGGTGACGCAAATGGGCGTAGTTGCTGTATCGCTAGCCGACGAGGCCGCCCTGTGCCGTCGCTATGCGCCCGCCGTTCGCACGTTTTGGCGCCGTCGGCTAAGGGGAACCGAGGTCGATGAGCTGACGCAGGAAACGCTGCTTCGCTTCGTCCAGGCACTGCGGCGTGGCGCGATCACCGACCCCGAGCGGATGGGCGGGTTCGTGCTCGGCATCTGCCGCAATCTCGCGCGCGAACGCGTGCGCAGCGCGGAGCGCCGTTCCGAGCTGTGGGCTGAATTCGCCGGCGCGCTCGCCTCGCTCGCAGACGAGCCGGAGGTCGCCAGCTATCAGCTCGCGCAACTCGAAGACTGCTTGAGCCAGATGACGCAGCGCTCGCGCGACGTGATTCGTCACGCGTTTATTGATGGCCACAGTTCCTCCCAGATCGGGCAACGTATGGGCATGAGCGAAGGCAATGTGCGCGTCGTTCGCCATCGCACGCTCGAAGCGCTGCGCACGTGCATGAGCCAGAAAGTGTTCTGGGAGGCACCGTCGTGACGCGCTTGTACGAGCTCGACGCCTACTTGACGGGCGAGCTGAACGAGGGCGAGGCCGACGCGCTCGAAGAAGCGATGTTCGGCGCGCCCGACGATCCGGACCTGCTGTTCTTGGATCGCATCGCACGCCACGGTGCACAGCTCGCCGAGCACGGCACGTTCGACATCGGCGTGCCGCGCGCTCACATCGACACGCTCGTCGCTGCCGGCCACAAAGTGCAGATGTTCGATCCCGGGCCGCCCGGTAAAGGCCACTCGTTGATTCTCGACGACGATGCCGAGTTTGTCGTCACGATGCTCGCGATCGGCCGCAACGATATCGAGCGCGTCGATGTCGAGATCAACCTCATCGATTACAACGCGACAAAGACGATCAAGGACGTCACCGTCGATCGCGACGGCATCGTCTACGGCCTGTGCGAGCGTCCGCTCGCCAAGCTGGCATTCGGTGCCGGGCGCACGGTCGCGAACGTCCGCCGTACCGACGGCGCACGCGACGTGATCGCGACCTGGGACCTGACCCCGCCCTAGGCGCTTCGCGGACGCGCTGTCCGAGCCGGGTCCGGGTGCCGGACGGCAAAAACTAACCCCGGTACGTCGGGGGAACGGTGTTTCAGGATCTTAACCAACCCCGGTACGGCGCTACGGACGGCAAAACTAACCCCGGTACGTCGGGGGAACGGTGTTTCAGGATCTTAACTAACCCCGGTACGGCGCTACTGGTGCGCGCGCACGGTCGCGAACGTCCGCCGTACCGACGGCGCACGCGACGTGATCGCGACCTGGGACCTGACGCCACCGCCTTAGTGCGATTCGGTTCCCGGCGGCGGTGACGGCTTCTTCCGGCGCACCCGGCGGATCACCGCATCACGCCAGTGCGTGATGATGTCGTAGAACGTCGGGATCGCGAGCAGCGTGAGCACGGTGGACGTGATCACACCGCCGATCACGGCGCGGCCGAGCGGTGCGCGGAAATCGCCGCCTTCACCCGAGCCGATCGCGACCGGGATCATGCCGGCGACGATCGCGACACTCGTCATCACGATCGGTCGTAGGCGGACCGCGCCCGCTTCGACAATCGCTTCCTCGCGCGACAGGCCGTTCTTCTCGGCCTGCTTCGCAAAGTCGATCAGAAGGATCGCGTTCTTGGCCACGATGCCCATCAGCATGATCACGCCGATCATCGACATGAGGTTGAGCGTCGAGCCGGTGACGAGCATCGCGAGCATCACGCCGATCAGCGACATCGGCAGTGACGCCATGATCGGAATTGGCTCGAGGAACGAGCCGAACTGGATCACGAGGATGAAGTACATGAGCATGATCGCCGTGCCGAGCGCGATCAGGATGCGGCCGAACACCTCTTGCTGGTCTTGCGTCTCGCCGCCCTGCTTGCGCTGGTAGCCGTCGGGCATCGGCATCTTCGCGAGGCGTGGCTCGATGGCGCCGACGACCGCGGAGAGCGGGACGCCCTCGGCGTTTGCACCGACGGTGACGACGCGCGAGCCGTCGAGGTGCTCGATCTGCGCTGGCCCGAAGCCACGTTTGACCTTCGCGATCTCGCCGAGGCGAATCGTGCGCGCGACTTGCGGTCCGAACTGCGGCAAGCTGATCGGCAGCGCTTCGAGATCTTCGGGACGTTGCCGCCAGTCCGGCGCGAGCCGCACGACGACGTCACGCGTTTCGCCGTCTGGATCGATCCAGTGGCCGGATTCGAGGCCGGCGAACGCAGGCCGCACCGCCTGCGCGAGCACGGCCGCGCTGATCCCGAGCTGGCCAGCGAGGTCGCGGTCCGGAATGATCTCGACTTCGGCGCGCTGGCCCTTGCTCGAGAGGCCAACGTCGACCGCGCCCGGCACCTGGCGCACTTCTTTTGCGACGCGCTCCGCGATGCCGTTGAGGATGTCGGTGTCGGGACCGATCAGCTGGATCTGGATCTGCTTGAAGCCGCCGGCGAATCCCGTCGTGATGTACGCGGTCACACCCGACAGCTGCCGGATGTCATTGCGCAGCGCCTGCGCGACGACGTCCTGGTGCAGCTTGCGCTCCTTCTTCGGTTTGAGCCGCACGTAGATCTGCGCCGTGTCCGCGCCCGACCGGCCACCGATCGTCGAGTACGCGTACATGACCTCGGGGCGCTTGAGCGCGAGGTCGACGGCTGCGAGTACCTTCTTCTGCGTGTACTCGAGGTTGCTGCTCGGCGCGCACTCGAGCGAGATCTGGAATTCGGAGCGGTCTTCTATCGGGAAGAAGCTGCTACCGACGGCGCCGGTCGCCGGAATCGCCAGCGCACCGAAGAACGTGACGAGCGCGAGCACCACCATCACGAACCGGTGACGCAGCGCCCACGCGATGATCTTCTTGTAGCGCCGCGTCAGTGCCTGGAACGCGCGGTCGAAGAACATCAACCGCTTCGTCAGCCACGAGTGCTGGCCCGCGGCCTCGGGATCGTGCCAGACCGCGGACAACATCGGGTCGAGCGAGAACGACACGAACAGCGACACGAGCACCGAGCACGCGATCGTGAGCGCGAACGGCGCGAACCACTGCTGCGCGACGCCACCCATGAACGCGATCGGCACGAACACGACGACGATCGAGAACGTGGTCGCTGCGACCGCGAGCCCGATCTCCGACGTGCCTTCTGCCGCGGCGCGCACGTGGTCTTTGCCCATCTCCATGTGGCGCACGATGTTCTCGCGCACGACGATCGCGTCGTCGACGAGGATACCGATCGCGAGCGAGAGGCCGAGCAGCGACATCACGTTGAGCGTGAAGCCGAACGCCAGCACCGCGACGAACGACGCGATCACCGACACGGGCAGCGCGAGGCCGGTGATCACCGTCGAGCGCCACGACTTGAGGAAGATGAACACGACGAGAATCGTCAGCAGTGCGCCTTCGAACAGCGACGTCTGCACGTCCTTGACCGACGCGTCGACGCGCGCACCCGAGTCTCTGACGATCTCGAGCTTCGTGCCCTTGAGCTGTGGATCTTGCTGTAGCTCGGCGATCCGTTTGAGCACGCGCTGACTGACGTCGGTCGTGCTGTAGCCGAGCGCCTTCTTGATATCGATCCCGACGGCGGGCGTCTTGTTGAAGAACGCGGCCGTGAGCGGCTCCTCCTGGCCGTCGCGCACCTTGGCGACGTCACCGAGTCGCACGACGCGGTCGCCGCTGCGTCCGACGACGAGCTGCTCGAACTCGGAAGGCCCCGACAATCGACCGCGCAGTCGAATCGTGCGGTCCTCGAGCTTGCCGCTCAGCTTGCCGACGGGGACGGCGAGGTTTTCCGTCTGCAGCGTCTGGACGACTTGCGAGATCGACACACCCGACGCGCGCAGCGCTTCCGGCTGCACCTCGACCGTCAGCTCGCGCTCGACACCGCCGACAATGTCGACGCTCGCGACGCCCTGCAGCGAGGTCAGCTCGCGGCGAATCCGTTGGTCCGCGAGCTCGGTGAGCCTGACCGGCGCGACGGTTGTCGACGTCAGAGTCAGCGAGATGATCGGAAAGTCCGACGACGCGAACCGCGTCAGGATCGGCTCCTCCATCTCGATCGGCAGATCCGCGCGAGACTCCGAAATCTTGTCGCGGATGTCCTGGGTCGCCTGCTGGATGTCTTTCTCGAAGACGAACTGGACGAGGATGTTCGCGTAGCCGTCGACCGCCGTCGAATTGATCGTGTCGACACCCGAGATCGAGCGGAACGATTCTTCGAGCGGATTGATCAGCTCACGCTCGACGACACCGGGCGATGCACCGGGATAGACGATCGCGACGTTGACGACCGGCGCGGTGACCTCGGGAAACTCGTCGGTATGAAGGCGCACGAGCGCGATCAAGCCGAACACGACGAGCGCCACCATCACGACCGTCGTGATGATCGGTTTCTTGATCGCGTAGTTCGAGATGAACATTACTTGCCTGCGCTTCCCGCGGCCGGCGCCTTCTTGTCGGCCGGCTTCTCGTCCGGCGTCGTCGGCTTCGCAGCTGGTGCTTGCGGTTTCTCATCGGGCGCTGCGGATTTCTCATCGGGCGCTGCCGGTTTGTCCTCGGTCTTCGCTCCCTGCTGCGGCAGCTCGACCTTCGCGCCTGGCCCGACGTTCTTCTGCGCACGCGCCAGCACGAGCACGTCTCCCGGTGCGAGCCCACTCGTCACCTCGACGACTTCCGCACGCTCGTCACGCACGCCGAGCGCGACGATCACGCGTTCGACGACACTGTTCTTCACGCGCAGCACGGTCGGCTGATCACCTGCCGAATCGATCGCACCAACCGGCGCCGTCAACGCTTCGCGCCGCTCGACTGCGATTCGACCTTCGGCATAGAGGCCGGCGATCAACTTGCCGCCCGGGTTCGGAATGTCGACGAGCACCTGGATCTGGCGCGTGACCGGATCAGCAGCCGGCGCGATGCGCTGGATCTTTCCGGTGAACAGCTGACCGGGATAGCCGCGCACCTCGAAGTCCACTGCCTTGCCGAGCGCGATCACCGACAAGTCCTCCGATGCGACGCTGGCGTCGAGCCGCATCGTCGACGGATCGATCACCTCGTAGAGCTCGCTACCCGGCGACACGACGTCGCCGACACTGATCGCACGCCGCGCGACGACGCCTGCGAGCGGCGCCTTCACGGTGGCATCGCCGAGCTGCGACTGCGAGGACGCGACCTGTGCGCGCGCCTGCGTGACCGCCGCCGTGGCTGCGCTGAGCTCGCTCTTCGCGCGGTCGAGCTCGCGCGCGGCTAGTGCGCCGCCCTTCACGAGCGCCTCGGTGCGCTGCACTTCGCGTAGCGCGAGATCGTACTGCGCCTGCGCCGACTCGAGCCCGCTCTTTGCCGACGACGCGACGTCGCCGAGCGCCTTCGCTTCGATGCGTGCGAGCAGGTCGCCCTTCTTCACCGGCTGGCCGAGCTCCGGGCCGATCGCGACGACCGACCCCTGCGTCTCCGCGCGAACGACGGCACGCGACGCGGCCTGCAACGTGCCCGAGATGCGCGGGCCCGTTTGCAGCTCACCGCGCGCAAGGACGACGATGTCTTCGGGCGCGAGCTTGATCGTCGGCACTTCGTTCGTGCTCTTGGGTTGCTCTTGTGCGCCCTTCTTACAAGCGGCAAGCGCGATGACGATGACGATGATTGTGAAGAGCCGCATACGTCTCCTAGAAAACCAGCTGTAGGCCAAGCGGAAGTGCGGGAAGCAGCTCCTCGCGGAACCGCGCGACGCGAAGATCTCGAGCAGCGCGCGCCTGGACGAGCAGTGCTTGTTCGAGTTGGACGCGCGCGTCGGTGATTTCGAGGTGCGTCGATGCGCCCTGCGAGAACCGCAGCTCGGCGATCTCGTACGCGCGCTGCGCTTGTTTCACGGTGCGGATGCTGTTCTCGAGCTGCGTCTGGCTCGCTTCGACGCTCGCGCGCGCTTGCGCGGTCTCGACATTCGAGACTTTGCTGGAGAGCTGGAGCTGCTGCTTCGCTGCCGCGAGCTCCGCTTGCGTCGTGCGCACCTGAGCCTCGCGCCTCAGGCCGTCGAAGACCGGCAGCGACAGCGTGACGCCGAGCGTCCAGTTCGTTCGCCAGTCCGGATGGAACGGCGTGTTGTCGTAGTCGACAAAGCCGAGGTCGGTGCCCGCGGAGAGGCTCGGCCAATACTGCGACTTCGCGAGCTTCAACGCCGATTCGCGAATGCCGACGCTCTCCTTTGCCTGTGCGACTGCGATCCGGTTGGTGCTCGTGATGCCAGCTGCTTTGCGCGCGGTCGCGAGCAATTGCTCGAGGTCGTTCGAATCGAGCGTCGACGTCAGCTGGAGCTGCCGATCGAGTGGCAGGCCGACGAGCCGGCGCAGCGACACGAGCGTGACGTCGCGCTGGACCTTGAACTGCACGACGAGCGTGCGCTGGTTGTCGCGCACGACCTCGGCGCGAACGAGATCGAACTCGGGCCGCGTGCCTTGTTTGAAGCCGAGCTCGGTCTCCTGGTACGTCTGCTCGGCCTGCCGCAAGGTTTCCTCGCCGATCACGACCTGACGCTCGGCGAGCACCGCATCGAAGTACGCCTGCGCGACCTGCAGCGCGACCTGCGCGCGCATCGAATTGACACCTAGCTCGGCGTGACGCACGCCGCCCTTTGCGACATCGACTGCATTCTTCGTACGAAAGCCATCAAAGATCGGCTGCGTCACGTTGAGGTTGACGCGCCAGTTGTTGCGCTGGCCAAACGGAAGCTTGACGTCGCTCCCGCCCGTCATCGGGCCGAAGTTGATGTCGTCGAACTCACTCGCGAGCGTGCGCTGATATGCGAGCGAGCTGTTGACCGTCGGCAAGTAACCCGCGCGCGCCGACGTCACTTGTGCGTCGGCTCGGTCGACATCGGCATTTGCGATCGCGACCGACTCCGCCGTTCGCTCGGCGGCACCGACCGCCTCTTCGAATGACAGCGCCGTCGGCGATTCCGGCGTGGCCGATGGCGGCTGCGCAGCAGCGGACCCGGCCAGCGTGAGGCTGCACAGGCCGGCGACGAAGGACAAACGAAGCATCATGGGGCCCTTTGCAAAATGCAGGCACGAGCTTCCCTCGAAACCGCGCGCCAGACGCGTCCGAAGCGCGTCAAACCTGACAGACGCTGCTCTAGAAACAGCGTTCCTGTAGGGAATCCGACAGCCTTATGTAAGGAGCACGATCAGGATGCCGATCGTCGACACGATGATCGCAGCGGCGAGAATCACGAAAATGCGACGTCCGCGACCGCTGCTCGTCGGCCGCGGCACCAGCTGTGACTGCGGCGGCATCGAGCCCTGCGGATACGTCGTCGGCGGAATCGAACCGGGAATCGGCGTCGTGTACGGCGGAACGCTCGGTGGGTGCTGCTGTGAC
>DASUFX010000329.1:0-2566 GCA_036274355.1 Kofleriaceae bacterium
GGCGACGACTCGTCGAACCCCGAACGTCGCGGCGCTTCGTAGCCGCCGCCACGCGCGGGCGGCAGCGACTGCACGAACGACATCAGCGATGGATCCGAATCGACGCGCTCCATCGGACGCTGCATCGGTGGCGAGTCGAGATCGACGAGCGGTTGCGAGCCGAGCCGATCGTCGACATCCATCATGTTGATGATCGACGTCAGCTCGACGCCCGCGAACTTGCCGACCTCGGTCTTCGGCCGTAGCGGCGGCGGTGATCTCGTGTTGAGCGGTGGTGACTTCGCACCGCTCGGCGACGATCGCGCGCGGGCTGCGATGCTGTGGATCGACAGCGGTCCGGACGGCTTGATCTCGAGCGCGCTGTCATCATCGTCGTCCTCGTCGTCGCCCGGGTCATAGACCTCGGTGCCGGCACGCGGGACGGACAGATCGTCGTCGTCATCGTCATCACCACGCCACTGATCGGTCGGGCCGCACGCGTCGAGCAGCTCACGGGAAAGCTCGGGCGCCGACATCAAGAGGCCGTTGCGATGCGCGCACCGCATCAGCGCTTCCTGGAACTCGCCGGCGGTCTGGTAGCGCTTGTCGGGATCGATCGACAGCGCCTTCCGCATGATCGCGTCGAGATCGGGCGTCAGGCCTGGCACCTTCCTCGACAGCTGCGGCACCGGTTGCGAGTAGATCTCGTCGGCGCTCGTCGTCAGGCCGGCGTGCACGAACAACCGCTCGCCGGTCAGGATCTCGTACATGCACACCGCGAGCGAGTAGAGGTCGCTGCGATGATCGAGCGGCTCGCTCTTCGCCTGCTCGGGCGACATGTAGCCGATCTTTCCCTTCACCTTGTAGAACAGCGACGTGTGCGTCGCGGCCTTCGCGATACCGAAGTCGGTCAGCTTGATCTCGCCCGCATACGAGAGCAGTACGTTCGACGGCGACACGTCGCGATGGATGAGCTTGAGCGG
Organism: Kofleriaceae bacterium; assembly: GCA_036274355.1. Lineage (GTDB taxonomy): Bacteria > Myxococcota_A > Polyangia > Haliangiales > Haliangiaceae > JABFXX01. The sequence continues at coordinate 963 of DASUFX010000329.1, forward strand.
ATTGCCATCGAAGTCGCGCTTCGAGTGCGCGTACGACAGCGCCGATAGCAGCTCGCGAGCGATGTAGATCGCCGCCTTCGGCGAGAACCGCTTGCCGCGGCGCTTCGCCTTCTTGAGCAGCGTGCGCAAGTCGCCGCCCGGCAGGTACTCCATCACGATGAAGTACTCGCCACCCGCGGTCACGAGATCGATCGTGTGGACGATGTTCGCGTGGTCGAGCGTCGCCGACAGCTTCGCCTCGCGCAGGAACAGGTCGATGAACTCTTCCTGCTGCGTGAACTCGGGCAACAGCTGCTTGAGGACGACCTCCATCTCGAAGCCGCCCGCGCCGAGCTTCTTGCCCACATAGATCGCACCCATGCCGCCCTCGGAGAGGTGCTCGAGCACGACGTAGCGGTCGATCGGCGCGTCGCCCGCGTGAACCATTCGCCGGCAGTGTAACATTGCGTTGTGGCTGGCGAGGACCGCTACCGGCTGGCTCCCGTGCGCGACGAACGCGCGCGAAACGAGCGGGTCCGCCGCGGAGATCTCGCAGTTGCGGTCGGCGATGCACGCGAAACCGCTGCCCGACTCGATGCGGCACGCGCACGTACGCAGGCCGCGCGCGACGCACTGACGGCCGCAGTCGCCGCACGCGATTCGCTCACGCGCACCGACACGACACCCGCCCAGCTCGTGCTCGCCGATCGCTTCATCGCGCGCCGTCGCGGCGAGCTCGACCGCATCCTCGGCGAGGAGCTACGCGTGGAAGCCGCGCACGAATCCCGTCTCGACTCGCTCGACGTAGCGCGGCAACGGCTCGTCCGTGCGCGCGCGGACCGCGAGGTGATCGAACGCCACTTCGCTACCTGGCGTCACACCCAGCAAAAGCTCGCCGAACGCCGCGAAGACTAGTCGGACATCCGGCTACCGACTTCGGACGTCAGGCTCGGGGTCAATTGCAACCGCGAGGGTTCGATGCGTGTCTCGCCGTCATGCGGATCCTCCTCGCGACCCTGCTCCTGTTCCCCGCGATTGCCTTTGCCGACGACGCCAAGCCCCAGGCGCCGGTCCAAGAAGCGCAAGGCAACCCCGATGACTGCGCGCGTGCGCGCAAGCTCGGCCAGACGTGTGTGCTCACGATCGGCGAAGAGGACATCGAAGGCGGCGTGTCCAGGCCCGACGGCATCGGCTTCTCGGCGCGCGACTGGGCGTACATGAACAGCCTGATTCACATCCGGCGCGACTTCATTCCCGAGATCGTCAAGTCGGCCGAAGATATCGACTGACTACGGACACTCGAGAACGTCTTTGCACGAGGCGTTCTTCATGACGCACTCGCGGTGCGATTCGACCTTCGCCAGGTTCTGCTGATCCGCGCGCAGCACCTCGCACGCCGACACGCATTCCTTCTCGTCGAACGGGATGTCGGCTTTCGTCGCGGTGATGCAGTCGGACTCGCGCGAGCAGATGTCGACGCACGTCTTGCTGCGCGGCTGCGTACAGCCGGCGAGCAGGGCGAGGACGAGCGCGATGCGCATGGTCATAGTCTACGCGAACGCCTTCGCGATCGCGCGCATCGTCATGTAGATCAGGAACGCGAGGAGAATGAACAACGCAGCGAC
>DASUFX010000330.1:0-2209 GCA_036274355.1 Kofleriaceae bacterium
ACACCCAGCGGTTGAGATAGACCCAGCGGCCGTAGTGATCGGTCGCCCAGCCGAACGGATCGTTCGAGACCCAGAGCAGACCGTAGTCGGTGTACTTCCAGTAGCCGTTCGAATACGGCACGTAGTTCGCCGTCGACGGCACGAACACCCAGCCGTACGTCTGATCGTCGTACCAGGTGCCGTACGGATCGAGCTGATCGAAGAAGACGTCGAGGTTCCAGACCGCGTCGCCTTGGAAGCTGACGTTGACGTTGACCGAGCCGGGCGTGTCGTAATACGCGGGCTCGGCCGGCGGGGGTGGCGGAGGAGGTTCGGGTTGCGTGGGTGGTGGCGGTTGCGTCACCGCGGGCTGCGTCGGCGGTGGCTGCGTTTGGGTCGGCGGAGGCGGCTGCTGATAGCCCGGCTGTTGATAGCCCGGCTGTTGCTGCTGATAGCCGTATTGAGGCGGCGGGTTACTCGGTTGAGCCACGCAACCCGCGAACAACAGACCAGCCAACGCTTTGGATAGACGCATAGGTACCTTTCGACGGCTGACGCCGGACCCGAATTCACCGCCACGATACCGGTTTTGTGAGGATCGCGTACGGTTGGGCATGCGCGTCTTGCGGCTGACCGAGGTCGTACGAGGTCGCACAAGCATCGCAGCGAGCTGTTCGCTCGATGACCTGCGCTTCCACGCGACGGTCTGGTATCAGGATGTCGATCTCGACGAGCTCGCGCGCGTCCACGGTGCCGAGGTTCTCGATCGCATCGCGCTACATGTCGCGTTGTTCCAGCTCAACGCCGTCGCGAGCCTCAGGCCGGATGCGATCGAGCTCGGCGTCTACTCGCGGTTTCTGACGCCCGCGCTGGTGCGCCTGTGGCAGACCGTGTTTCGCAATGTGTGGGCGCAGTGGCGCTGGCAGCACGACCTGCGCGACTACGTGCCAGAGTTTGCCAACGCGCCCGTCGAGAGCGAGGCTGCGCCGATCGAAGCGCCGAACGGTGACACCGAGCTGCTCGCGTTCTGCGGCGGCGGGAAGGACAGCCTGGTCGCGCTCAAGCTGCTCGAGCGTGCGCGATTGCCGTTCGCGACGCTCGGCTACGCCCACTCGATCTATGGCGGTGCCGCCGAGCAACACGCGCTGCTCGATCGCCTCGGCGGCATGACTGCTCGCGTGCGCGCGGAGCGGCAATGGATCGTCGACGATTTTCTCGACTCACCGGTAGCCGCGTTGCGTCCCGACCTCGGCGTGAAGTCAGTGCTCGCGGCGGAGACGCCAGCGTCGGTGTTCGCGGCGCTGCCGATCGCGCTCGCTCGTGGTTATCGCGGGCTCGTCGTCGCGCACGAGGCGAGTGCGAACGCCGCGAACCTCGACTGGAACGGCGAACCGGTCAATCACCAGTGGGGCAAGAGCTGGGACGCCGAGCAGCTGCTCGATCGCTACGTGCGCGAGCAGCTCGTCAGCAACGTGCGCTACTTCAGCCTGCTCGCGCCTGTGAACGACGAAGTGATCTTCGAGCTGCTCGCGCGCGATGCCGAGCTCGCGCCGCTCACGCACTCGTGCAACGTGAAGAAGCCGTGGTGCGGCGAGTGCGCGAAGTGCGCTTACGTCTGGCTGCAGTTTGCGGCGCACCTGCCCGCCGACATCGTCGACAAGACGTTCGGCGCGAACTTCGGCGAGCGCGCGGTCAACCTCCAGCACTTTCATCAGCTGCTCGGCCTCGCCGAGCACACGCCGTTCGAGTGCGTGGGGAGCGCCGCTGAAGCGCGGCTCGCGCTCACGCTTGCCCGCGATCGGGGAGTGCTCGGCACGCGGCTCAGCGCGCTCGTCGACGAGCTCGGCACCATCGATATCGCCGCCCACGCGCGTTCGCTCGTCGAGCTCGGCTCGAACCACGGAATGCCTGGTCACGTCGCGGCGGTGGTGATGCCGCTGCTCTCGGATGCGGCGCGGTCGGCGCGAGCGCGGTTACTGGGCGAGTAGCTGGTCGAGCATCGCCTTGATCGTCGCGTTGACCTCGGGCTGCGAGGCGGCGCGCAGGCGCGGCAGCTCGAACACCTGATCGATCGCGCGGTCGTGGCGCAGGCCTTTGCGATCGAGACGCATGCGAACTTTGAGGTTCGCGCCGAGGTAGTCGATCGTCAGACGCACCTCGTTGATGCCCATCTGCTTCGCCATGTGCGCGGGCGGCGCGAACTTGCCCTCGTAGGTCTGGCCGAGCGCGG